>JAAYFA010000048.1 GCA_012728445.1 Clostridiales bacterium
CCATATGCCCAAGCTTGCCCCGCAAAATTTCTACCGCATTGGTTATTCCGCCCGCTGCGTCAACATGGTTATCTTTTAACATCGCTCCGTCCGAAAGGTTGAAGCGGTGGTTTTTTCCGCCGCCGCAGGTGACAGCATATTTTTGCAGTGCACGCAGGCCAGGTAGGGTTTTGCGGGTATCGGTAATCTGTGCGTTTGTGCCCAGCGTTTTACGAACTGCTTGGGCCGTCGCCGTCGCGATACCGGACAGATGTTGAATCAGGTTGAGCGCCGTTCTCTCGCCCTTTAGGAGCATCACGGTCTTGCCTGACAGTTCGGCTATAATCTCACCTTTTTCGATTATATCGCCGTCTTTTTTGAAATAGACTGCTGAAAACGAAGTGTCCAACAACTCAAATACACGCAAAAACACGAACAGTCCGCAAAGGACACCATCATCTTTTGCCAACAAATTCACCCTGCCTCGTTGCTCCGAGTCAAACAGATAGTCCGAGGAAATATCCAGGTAGTTGATGTCCTCCATCACTGCTTTTTTAATCAGTTCGTCAATGTAAAATGACACCATAATAAACCATCCTCTCTATATTTCTTCCGCTTCCCTCAAAATCAGTGCCGCTACCGTTGCAAGGCTCTTTGCCTCACAATAATCGGCTGTCATGGCAAAATGTCCGGTCTTGAGCCTTTTGAGAATATCTTCGACTCTTTTGCTCCCCTGTGTCACCGCAGCCGGGTTTGCGATGACAAAATATGCCCGCTGCATAATATCCCGTATAGCCGTGCGCAACCCTTCGGGCAGCGGCGCACCGGAATAGTCGCCTTCAAACGGTTCCAAACTCACACTTGCAAAGCCGGCATCCAAACTTTTTTTAATGTCCAGCGCCGCTCTCCGCCCGAAAACAAGGGCTTCCAGCAGCGAGTTGCTCGCAAGACGGTTACCGCCGTGCACACCCGTGTGCGCACACTCCCCCGCCGCATACAGACGTGGTATGGTCGTTCGACTGTTGATGTCCACATCTATACCGCCCATAAGGTAGTGCTGGCAGGGGAAGACCGGTATCAAATCCACCGCAATATCCACACCACGTTCCAGGCAAGCCGTGCTGATAGCGGGGAACCGGTCATATAAAAACGCTCGACTTTTATGTGTGATATCCAAATAAAAATTATTGCTTCCGGTACGGCGGGATTCCAAAATAATGGCGCGTGAAACGACATCGCGGGGCGCAAGTTCCAAGCGCTCATCGTATTTGTCCATAAAGCGTTCTTTATTGTTGTTGAGTAGATAAGCGCCTTCGCCGCGCACCGCCTCACTGATCAAAAACTGCTCCCTGCTGTGGGGGGAATTGAAAGCGGTCGGGTGGAACTGGATGAGGCTCATGTTCTTGATTTTTGCCCCCATCTCATACGCAAAGCGAATGCCATCGCCCGTTGCAGTGGCGGGGTTTGTGGTGTACCGGTACACGCGGCCGATGCCGCCCGTCGCCAAAAGACAAAAGCTTGCATAAACACAGGTGTGTTCGTCATCGTGGAGCAGCTCTGCCCGAAACCCGCCTTTTACCCATGTAATGGAGCAAATCAGCGCGTTTTCCTCAATCTCTATATTCGGATGTTTCTCTGCCTCTTTAAGCAGTTTATCGACCATCTCTTTGCCCGTCTGGTCTTTATGGTGAACAATCCGTCGGCGGCTGTGACCTCCCTCGAGCGTCATAGAAAGCTTCTTATCTGCACCCTTATCAAATTGAACACCCATGGCCATAATTTTACGGACATCCTCGGGGCCTTCGTGAATCAGCGCCTCAACGGCCGGAACATCATTTTTGTATCCGCCGGCTATGAGGGTATCCTGAATATGCAAATCAAAACTGTCGTCCTCATGTTGGAGCACAGCGGCAACGCCCCCTTGTGCAAGAGAGCTTGAAGAAACCGTGCGCGCTTGTTTGGAAAGCACCAGAACATTTACACTCTTGTCAAATTGTATCGCAGCGTAAAGCCCGGCGATACCGCTGCCCACTATTAACACATCATACTTTTTCTTCATTTCAAGACCCGTTCCTCATCTATACACTATTAACTAAACAAAGTATACCACTGTTTTTTAAATATGTAAAACCTAAAAACCGCACGGCATAAAAAAACAGCCACCCTATTGGGTAGCTGTTTTGATTGTGTCGGCACCGACCTATCTTCCCGGGAGGCTGCCCTCCAAGTATTTTCAGCACTGATGAGCTTAACTTCCGTGTTCGGGATGGGAACGGGTGGGACCTCATCGTAATAGGCACCGACTGAAAACGGAACACCGTTCTCAAACGCTTGCTTAGTATATCACCGTGTGTTGAAGAATGCAAGCGTTTTTTAAAAATAATTATTTTTTTCTGTAAGTTTTTAGAATTTTACCCACATACATACGGTGATAGTCCTTTGAAGGGTAGTTCGCCTCGATGCTTTTATCTAAAAAACCGGCGGGATCAAGATCCTGAAACGCTATTTTTTTACAAACAAGTATCGTTTCGGCCTGCTCAAAGCTCACGGCGCCGTCTAAAATGACAGGCGTCAACCCGGTCTCTGCCACTTTATCGGTATCGCGTCCGCTTTTCGAGCCGCACAGCTTGAGTTCTTTTTTATATTCGCCCCCGAAGAAACTCAGGGTAAAAAGCTCATTCTTTTCGATAAATTCATAGGTATAGCGTTGTGGGCGGATAAATATCAACGCAACATCCTCGCCCCAAAGCTCGCCCAGTCCGCCCCAACTCACGGTCATTGTGTTCCACTCGTCTTTCTTGCCTGCGGTAACCAGTGCCCAGTCATCATTGATGAGCTTTACCGCGCTTTGATCGATTTCTCGAATATCTGTTTCTTGAAAACTCATTGTAAAACCTCCGTCAATCTTTGCCGGGCGAAATTTGCTCGGCACATGTAAAATTTTATCAAAACGCATCAAACGACCATCATTTTGTGAAAATAGCATTGCAAAGCATGGAAACGATAGTATAATTGGTATATTGAAATATCATGAAAAGGTGGGATCTTATATGGAAGACCAATACATACCGGAGATCGAAGGCACTTTAAGAAAGTTTATGCTCAAGGTCCCCGCACCGATCTGTAATTGCTCCGGCATTCGCGTGTTCGGCCGCCTGATAAAATCCGTTTTATTTTCCACCGATGTGAGCATCATTCGCAACACCAACGCCGATGCTATTATTGCGGTTTACCCGTTTACACCACAACCGGTCATTACACAAGCTATTATGACCGGTGCAGATAGCCCTGTGTTTGCGGGCGTTGGCGGTGGGCTGACCCAGGGTAAAAGAGTGCTCAACCTTGCTCTGCATGCTGAGTTCCAGGGGGCTATCGGCGTTGTTGTAAACTCGCCGACGAAAAACGAAGTTATCAAAAGGCTCAAACAAACGGTGGATATTCCGATTATTGTCACGGTCGTTTCCGACCAGGATGACATTGAAAAAAGGCTGGAAGCCGGTGTTAACATTTTAAATGTATCCGCCGCCGCAGGAACAGCAAAACTGGTGGAAAAAATCCGCAAAGATTTCCCGGAAGTTCCGATTATCGCTACCGGCGGGCCAAATGACGAAACGATTACGGAAACCATCCTCGCGGGGGCCAACGCCATCACTTGGACACCGCCCTCCAGCGGTCAAGTCTTCAAAAATATTATGGAAGCATACCGCAAAAACGAAGCACACCCGCCGTTTTAATCCTGTTCCCAAATAAATTTTTATGAGGCAGACCGACAATCGGTCTGCCTCATTTTTTGTGCTCGCTATTTCGCGAGAGCACCAACCAAGAGCATAAAATCGCCAATTTGGGCACCAAACTCGGGTGCCCCATCCATAATCAAACGGCCGGACTTTGTTGCGTCCAACATATCATCAATAGACATAAGTATGCCAAGGGCGCTGTCAAGATTGTCAAAGCGAAGGGTAAAGAAGGGCATCGCTCTTTTGTACTCACCTCGGCCGGCTCTGGATTTGCCCGCCTTGACACGGATATAGGCGGAAAGTTCCGGGTAGCCGTTTACCGCCCAGGAGTACACTCTGTCGGGGCTCTTCAGTGCCCAACCATGTATTTCCTCATGCCCTTGCTTGTTGAGCGTGCTGATACCGCTGGAGAGAAGGTAGAAAAAACATTTGACAAGCAGTTTTTTTGTTGCCTCATCCTCGGGAGGGGCTTTTGCGCCGAGTAGAGCCGACATTTTAAGTAATACCTGCATAAACGCCATAAATGTACCGGTCTTTTTGAGCCCACGCATTTTTGGGAGTGTGCTTGGGCCGATTTTACCTTTGAAAAAGCCATTCATGGCTTCAATGCTCTTGAATTCCAGCTCAATGTGTGGGTTTTTATCCACTTTGTCATGATGTACAACCCATTCGCCGGCGTTGACGATAAAATGAGTTGCTACCTTACCGCCGGGGCTCTCCGGGTCCAAAGCGCTTACTTGAATTACTGCATGGGTATGTTCAAATTTTTTCGCTAATTTTGGAATATCCATAGCAATTACTTTAACCAGCGGTAATGCCGCGCTTAGAAATATCTTGTTTGTCAGGATATCTTCTTTTGAAGCCAAAAATATCATTCCTTTCCGGGTGGTCAGGCACAAGCCTGCCGTGCGGCACACTTATACTTCATCTTCCCAGTTGTCATCCAGTTCAAAATCGCTCTTCATCACTTCGCGAACCGCATCAATGATGCCATTTGAGTCGATGCCTAAGATGGACATAATATCCTCATGATGGCCTATCGGCGCAAATTCATCTTGTAGACCGAGTTTCTTGAACGCGCAGCCTTTGCCGAGTTCAACAACCACTTCCGCAACCGCACTGCCCAAGCCGCCCATGACGGTATGGTCTTCGACGGTAATAATGCGGCGGGTATCCATGACGGCTTTTTCGATTGCCTCGCGGTCAATGGGTTTAATGGTATGCATGTTCAGTACACGGACTTTAAGCCCGTCGGTATTCTCAAGGAACTCCGCAGCTGTCATCGCCTGAAATACGCAGGAGCCGCAGGCAATGATGGTAAGATCTGTGCCCTTGCGCATTTCAACGGCCTTGCCCAGTTCAAATCCATAATCGGTGTTGGGGTAGACCACTCGGTCAAAACCTCTGTTGATCCGGATATAAAAAGGTCCCGGTGTTTCGTACGCTGCACGCACCGCATTCACGGTTTCCATGCCATCTGCGGGGCAAATAACTGTCAAGTTAGGGAGGGAGCGGGCAACCGCCATATCGACAATCGCATGGTGCGTGGACCCGGCCTGTCCAAAAGAAGTCCCCGAGTGGGTTGCAATAATTTTTGCATTGACATTTTGATAGCAGATATCCGTATGAAGTTGGTCCGCGCTGCGAAGCGAGGCAAATGTTGAGAAAGTAGAAAGGAAGGGAACAAGCCCTGCCTTTGCCATGCCCGACGCCATGCCAAACATATTTTGCTCGGCTATGCCGACATTAAAAAATCTATCCGGGAACGCTTCGCCAAACATGCCGATTTTTGTAGATTTGCCAAGGTCAGCCGTCAACGCGACAACCTCCGGATGCTCTTCGCCAATTTCGCAAAGCGCCTTGCCATAGTATTCCGCGGTTGAAAGTGCTGTTGATTCAACAGCTGTAAAGAGTAATCCTGCCATTTTAGCCACCTTTTCTCCGCGCAAATTTTATTCTCTGTTCGCACCCGTTTTCCGCGCGAAAAAAACGGGTTCTTGCGCTTTTAAAAAACCTGTTAAAGGGTGTCTATGCGCCCTCTTTTTCTGCTCTGGCCTTGCGGGACTGATAATATTTATCCAGACTCACTTTAGCTTTGTTATACATTTCTTCATCCATGGAGCCATAGTGCCATTTGTAATCATTTTCCATGAAATCGATACCGGCGCCTTTGATGGTGTTCGCCATAATCATCACCGGTGATTCCGTCTTGTTTTCAAGCGCAAAATCGATTGCTTCACAAAGTTCTTTTATATTTTGGCCATCCACTTCCTTGACGATAAAGCCGAAGGCCGTCCATTTGTCAACAAACGGCTCCAGTCGCATAACATCTTCCGTGCAGCCGTCAATTGAGCACCTGTTGCGGTCAACAAAGGAAATTAAGTTGGTCGCTTTGTAGTGTGCCGCTGACATTGCCGCTTCCCAGATTGAGCCTTCGTCACATTCACCATCACCCATGATGCAATAGGTTTTGTAGTCTTGCCCTTGGATTTTTGCCGCAAGGGCCATCCCCAGTGCAATGGCAAGACCATGCCCGAGCGAACCTGTGGAGGCATCAACGCCCACCACTTTATTGGCGTCCAAATGCATCCCCATTTTAGAGTTTGTATGGTTAAAAGTTTTTAGTTGGTCGAACTCATTAAACCCTTTGTCCACAAGCACGGGTGCGAGCGCAATGCCTGCATGACCTTTACTCATAATAAAGCGGTCCCTATCTTCCCAAAGCGGCTCGTCCACTTTGATGTTGAGATACTTATGGTATAGGACGGTAAGCATATCCATAACGCTCATGCCGCCCCCGATGTGCCCGCTGCCGGCCCAATAGGTTGTATCCAGGCAGAGAAGTCTAAGCTCGTTGGCCTTTTTTTCAAGGGCTAACCATTCTTTTTTTGTTAATGGCATGTTGGGTATTCCTCCTTCGAATATTATGCACCGGCTAGCAGCGACTAAAGTTCGGGATGGTTTTTGCGCAGAACTTTATAGGCTTCCTCGGCAATTTCAATTGTTTGTTTGATGTCGTCTGTTGTCAAAGCTGCATTTATAAAGTGGTTGTGGGGGTTGGTGAAGAAAACGCCTCTCTTGACACACTCCGCAACCCACTCTTGGTGCAACATCAAGTTTTCAGCCTCGTCCACGGTTCTGAGGTAGAACAGCGCCGGCTCGCCGGAAACGACAAGGTTAAAGCCATTGTTTGACGCCGCCGCACGCAAACCGTCGGTCAGCATCAGTGCGTTTTTACGGAATAATTCCGGCGTTTTAAGTTTTTTCATTTTATTGATGCAGGCTATCGCGGCCGCAAAGGGCACGGCACTCAGCCAATAACTGCCGGTATAGGTGATCCCACTGACAGCGCTTTTGAGAAATTCTTTGCCGCAAAGGGCGGAAACACTCCAGCCGTTTGCAAGCGCTTTGCAGAAGCAAATCAGGTCGGCCTCAAAACCATAGAAATGGTCGGAACCGGCAAGGTCCAGTCTAAACCCGCAACGGACATCGTCAATAATCAGTATAATACCTTTTTCCGTACACAGCTTGCGAACCTTTTGCCAATAGCCGTCTGCGGGCAGTTGGTTGTCTAAAAAGTTGCCGTGCATATAGGGCGTTGCGATATAGGCCGCAATTTCGCCATCGTGCTCGGCGACAAGTTTTTCGAACGCATCAAAGTCATTCCAGGGGACATACAAGTTGTTGGCCACTTCTTCTTCAAGAACACCGGGATAACCGAGCTTTTGTGTCCACGGTGCAACACCATGATAAAAGCCACTTGCAAAAAGAATCTTTTTGCGCCCGGTGGCCGATCTTGCCGTCATAACGGCAAGCGTTGTTGTGTCACCGCCATTTTTGGCAAAGAAAGCCCAGTCGGCGCTCGCAACGGTGTCCACCAAAAGCTCTGCAAGTTCCACCGCTTTGGGGGAAGGCGAGGTTGTGCAGTCAGCAATTTTCGACTGCTCAAAAGCAGCGGCGTTGACATCTTTGTCGTTGTAGCCCAAAACATTGGGGCCGTAGCCGCACATATAGTCGATAAATTTGTTGCCGTCGACATCCCAAAAATAGCTTCCTTGGGCTTTTTCCGCAAACAGCGGGTACGCTTCGACAGGAATAAAGCACCCTTCCGCAGGCCCGAGATGACCGTAAACGCCGGAAGGAATCACCTTTTCGGCTCTTTCAAAAAGCGCTCTGCTTTTTGTATAATCGTTAATTTTAAAACTCATGACGCCACCTCCTAAGCCAGATACAGTGCAACTCTGTCGAGCAGCCTGTTCAAATTGTCGAGCATGGAAACCATGCCTTTCATGGAAATCTTCCCGGCACCGATACTGGCAACGGCATTCACTTTGCCGTCAAACAAATCGCGGGCAAGTTCCATAGAAGAAAATTTCATCGAAGCGCGGGGATTTTTTGCCGGGCACTTCAGGGTAAGTATACGCCCGTTTTTCGCGCGGAGTGTGGCCGCGGGACCGCCTTCAATAGCAAACTCAATGTCACCGTCAACAATGTAATTTGCGGTGAAAATACCGACCTTGTCGTTGTTCGCTATTTGCGCAATCGCTACCGAAATCGTGTAAAACATAAGCGAGGTGCTGATGACAAAAAAGTCTTCGTCTTCAAGGTCCGCCGGGTCGGGGCGCATGTACTTAGCGAGCAAATCGGTCAAGGGGGTAAATTCCTTCAGCAAAAACTTAATGTGCTGGAATCCTTTGGAAGGAATCGGGGTGACCGTGCCGTCAAGAAGACCGTTGAATTTTTCGCAGGAAGCGAATGGTAGTTTAATGTCGCATTCCGCAACGCCTTGCTCCATCCTGCATTTTCCGTTTTTGAAAGTTAGTGTGGCGCTGGGACCACCCTTAATCGCAAACCCAATGGAAATCGGTTTTCTGTTTGTTAGCAAGGCACCGGCCGCGGGGTCCAGCTCGCAGAGATTCTCCAGCGTGCCTAGCACGGCATATAAATTGATATACGCCAACGTTTTCTGATCAACCAAAACACAATCCTCCTTTTAATTTTATTCCTGAGAATAAATACAAAACCAATGTAAAGTGGCGGCATTTCTTGCCGCCTTCATATTTTAGCAAAGAACTATGCAGATGTCAAACAAAAAGAGTGCTTTATAATGTCAATTGCGCAATAAGATGTTGTTTATTATTATTTTTGTTGACAAAAAGTATAAACCATGTAAAATAATTATTATAATATAGTTATAATAACAGTTAATATTGTAGAAAAGGAATTCGAGCGTTTTCTTGGCAACCACTCTTAAAAGCCTTGAAACCGTCTCGTACAAGCGAAACACAAGCTATGATTCATTACACCGTTACTAGGGCCGCGAGAAAGACTGCCGCCATCTATGTACACCGGGACGGAAGTGTTGAGGTGCGTTGCCCTAAAAAATTTCCGGACAAGGCAATCGACAAATTTGTAAAAGAAAACCTCGCTTTTATTGAACGTAAAGCGGCCCTTGCCTTGACAAGCAAACAGCAAAGAGACACTTTTTGCATCAGTCCCGGCGACAGCCTATTATTTTTGGGCAAGGAATATTTGCTTGAGACGGTCCCGACCTTCGCCATCGGCTTTGACGAGCAGCGTTTCTATATGCCCGAGAGCATGCCTGCCGCGGATATAAAGCCGGCTATTATTAAAGTATACAAAAAGCTGGCCGGGCATTTGCTGAAGATAAAGACCGAAGAATATGCGCAAAAAATGGGTGTTACGCCAACGGCCGTAAAAATAAACAGCGCCAAAACACGCTGGGGCTCTTGCAGCGGGAAGAACAGCATCAACTTTTCTTGGCGGCTGATTATGGCCGATGAGCGGTGCGTTGATTATGTGGTGGTGCACGAGCTCGCCCATATTGCACAGCACAACCACAGCGACAAATTTTGGGCACTTGTCGAACAGTATTTTCCGGATTACAAGCAGCAAAACAAGCATCTGCGTGCGCTACAGGAAAAACTTTCGGGCGAAACTTGGGATTAATATTTATTTAATATAAGGAGGAACAAAACATGGCAGAATTTACTTTTGAAATCGTCGAGCATCTCGGGGTCATTTTTGAAGCGCCGAATGGTTGGAAAAAGGAGCTCACCCGCGTGAGTTGGAACGGCAGGGACCCCAAGTATGACATCCGCGACTGGTCGCCGGAATACGATCGCATGCACAAAGGCATCACCTTCACCGATGAAGAAATCATGACGCTGAAAGATCTTTTAAACCAGATGGATCAACCGGACCAAGCCGAATGAAAAAACCGGGGGCGAATCTTATCGATTCGCCCCCGGTTTTTTCAGTTGAGGCAAGCAAAATCGGTTGCTTGCTAGAGTATTCTTTCAAGCCCACTTGTATCATAGTCCTCGCCACGGTTTTTCTTGGCAAGGACGTCTTGCAATTTGTGAAAACGCTCTTTTGTAACGGGGAACATCACAAGACCAAAAATAGCGATTGCAATAAACACGGCGGGGATAATTGTTGAGGAATTTTCAATTATGCCTGCCGAAGCATTTCCGCTATCATAACCCGACAGTTTGAGCACCAGCCCGACCATCCACATCCCGATAGCGGAGCCGAATTTTTGGAAAAACTGAGGCAGCGCGGTAATCACGCCCTCGCGCCGTTCGCCACTGACAAACTCATCCACCTCAACAAGGTCATACGCCATGGAGTAGAACACCGCCCAAAAACAAGCGACGCCGACCGCCATAAAGAAAGCCACATAAAAGAGCATCGGCAGTGTTGTAATCCCGATAATTTTGCCTATGATAAGTCCAACCATAGAAATGCTTAAAAACAAGATTGACGCAAAGCGCCGGTCTTTGATAGTCGCTATCTTTGTCACAACGGGCGTCAGCAGGGCGATGGTGCCGACCAGCACAACAATCACAATCACCATTTTGTCCTCGGCATCCATACCGAGGCATTCTTTTATCAAATACATAAAGTTCGCCTGAATCATGGAGGACGCGATTAAAAATGCGAATACAAAAAGCACAAACCATTTAAAGGGTTTGATTTTGAGCACTTGGATAAATGCGGTAAATATATCTTTTGCTTTTTTGTGCTTGCCGTCCGACAGGGCCTCAGCCTTTTGCAAGGTCACATGGCGCAGCGAAAGCACGGCAATAACGGCGAATAAAATCGACAACGCGCTTAAAAGCCCGGCGGTTGCGATCCATCCCATGCGTGCGGAAAACCCGAGCCCGATAATGGCTGCGGGCAAAACAGCAGGGAGCGCATTGCCCGTAAAAATACCCGCCGCATTAATCAATGCGCTTGTTCCGCGGATATCGGTGCGCTCATCGTAGTCTGTGGTAATTTCCGCAACGACGGCGTAATAAGGAATGGTATAAACGGCATAGCAAAGCCAGAACAGCATGGTAACTGCCAAATAATAAATGAACTTGCCGACATCGCCGAACACACCGATGTCCGTAAAAGCTGCCACGAACAGAATCCCCATAGGGAAGGCTGCGCGGAACATAAATTTACGTTTGTCCGCACCGTCTTTGTCCGACAGGGCTCCGATAATCGGGTCTGCCACTGCGTCACATATAATCGCAACAAAGCTGATGGTGCCGGCGAGGATGCTGGGCAACTTAACCACATCGGTTAAAAAGACAAGATAATAAGTAAAGAACATATTATACATCAAGGACTCCGCTATGATGCCGCTACAATACCCCATTTTACTTTTTGTGGATAGGCTTTTTACACGCGCCATGCTAACATCTCATTTCTGTCTTTATTTGTTTGTTTGACTATTTGATCACCATACGCCCGAAACCATTATACGTTGAGTTTTTCATTATTGCAATTAAACTTTTCAGATTGCACGATAGTAGGTTGAAATTGTTTTACAATATGGTATAATTCCTTTAAACCAATCTTATTTTTTATTTACATTATGCTCTTATTTTTCCTCGTTTCCATTCCACTGTCTATCGGCAGTATCCTATCCGCCATCCCCACCCGGCACTGCTGTTTGGATGACCACGAACATACGCAGTTTTTGGATGAACTGAACATGAGGCGCCAAGCAGAGGAAGATATGCAATCCCCAAACAATAACGTTGGGAAAGAATAATTTTCAACTTGAACAGGAGGGTATTATGGGTAAAGTTAAAATAGCGGTACTCGGTGTAGGCTCGCGTGGGCTGGAATACGCGTCTTTTGTTAAATACTTTCACAAAAAAGAGGCCGAGATTGTCGCCATCTGCGATTATAACCCCATCAGGCTCGCGCAAGTTGCCAAACATTTTAAACTGCCGGCCGATAAGTGCTTTGCAAGCGAAGAAGCGTTTTTCGGCGCAGGCAAATTAGCAGACGCCATCTTCATCTGCACGCAGGACAAATCGCACTATGGCCATGCAATCAAGGCGCTTGATTTAGACTATCACATCATGTTGGAAAAGCCCGTGTCAGGCAACATCGCCGAGTGTGAAGATTTGGCGCAAAAGGCTAAAGAAAAAAAGGTCTGTTTGGTGGTCTGCCATGTGTTGCGCTACTCCAACTACTATAAAAAAATCAAAGAGCTTTTAAGAAGCGGCGAACTCGGCGAAATCGTCAGCATCAACCACAGCGAGAGTATTGCCTATTTTCACTTTGCCCACAGCTTTGTCAGGGGCAACTGGCACAATGAGGCCGAGTCCAACCCGTCACTGCTCGCCAAATGCTGCCATGACATTGACCTCTTACAATGGTTCATGGATACCGATTGCAAAAGCGTTTCCTCCATCGGTTCGCTGGCCTATTTTAATAAAGAAAACGCCCCCGAAGGCGCGACAAATCGGTGCTTAGACGGTTGCAAAGTGAAAGCTTGCTGCCCCTATGATGCGGAAAGGCTCTATATCACCGACCCGTTTTACAGGGCAACCTTCCTCAAATACAAAGGACGAGAGCTGACCGATAAAATCGGCAGCCCAAAAGCAAAAAAATATGAAGCCTTAAAAACAGGGGATTACGGTAAATGCGTTTACCATTGCGACAACGATGTTGCCGACAACCAAGTCGTCGTCATGGACTTCGGCCAAGGCAAAACCGCGGTACACACCATGAACGCCCTAACGGATAAAATGTTCCGTCAAACCCATGTCATCTGCACCAAAGGCGAAATTATCGGTAATGATTCCGAGCCAAAACTCACCGTCAACATCTTTGGCAAAGGCGGCAAAAAAATCCGCACAAAACTCCTCGCCTTCACCGGTCACGCCGAAGGCGACTTCCGCCTGATAACAAGCTTTATAAAGCTGATGAACGGCACACTGGAAAACAAAGAGGATGTCACGTTTATTGATGCTACTATTCCGAGCCATAAGATTATTATGGCGGCGGAGGAGTCGCGGCATAAGGGCGGGGTGCCGGTGGATGTGGGCAGTTTTGTGAATGCATTGCCCGTTCTTGCAC
>JAAYFA010000168.1 GCA_012728445.1 Clostridiales bacterium
GGAACAAACATATATTTCACGTTCGCATTTATGGAAGAAAACGGTTCGGAATCGGCACAGGCTGATTACATGGATGTAATCAGAGTGATTATGGAAGAAACATTAAAACTTGGCGGGAGCATTGCGCACCACCACGGCAGCGGAAAGTACCGTACGCACTGGATGCCCGAAGAACATGGCAGCAGCTATCCCTTGATGTACAAGTTAAAAAATGCTCTTGACCCCCATCACATCTTAAACAAGGGCGTATTATTGGTCGACAACAAATGAAGATTTTAGTATGTTTTAAAGTAATGCCTATTTGGGATAAGGTCCTTAAACAGGACTGGGAAGTGTTTGAACCCAATATCGATATTTCCTATGCAGGCATGGAATTTAACTGCTTTGATCAGTCAGCGCTGGAATTAGGGCTTCGCATAAAAGAGTCAGCGGTGGTGCAAGGGCAACAGGTATCTTGCACCGCCCTGACTGTCGGGGCATTTTTACAAGACAGCATGGCGCAAAACTTGTATTCAATTGGGTTTGACGAGGTCGTCAACATTGAGAACACTCAGCCTGAGTTTGCGTGTCAAGAGACAGCCGGTAGGATTTCGGCATATGCAAAGACCGGGCAATTTGATTTAATTTTAACCGGCATAACAGCGGGTATGGCAGAAACGGGGATGGTTCCGTTTTTAGTAGCCGAGGAGCTTTCATACCCTATTGTTCCGGATATTGAAACGGCATCGTTTCAGCACAACAACATTTTAGCCATGTGTCATCGACCGGATGGCTTGTGGCAAAAAACTGTCCGGCTACCGGTCGTGCTGTCTGTTGGCAACAGCCCCATGGTGCTGAGGTGCTCAACCTTGAGAGCACGCATATCTTTTAAGGGGCAGAGCGCACAACGCCTGCCTGCAAATAAAAACAATAGTAAAAACGAAAAAGCCCCACACCTCAGCCGTCCCAAAAGTGCCCGTCATTGTAAGATGCTTTCCGGCGAGCCCATGGAACAAGTTGATGAGGTTTTGAAGCTATTACGTGGCGCTAAAAAGGATAAACAGGAATCTACACAGGACAAAGGCTTTTTGCAAAACCTGCCCGACAGCAGCGTATATTATGCGCTGTCGGATGAGCTCTCGGGCTGTTTAGAGATGGCGTTTTCTGCTTTGGTTCACGACTTACAGGAGAAGAAGCCGAAGCTCGTTATTCTCCCGGATACGCAGGATGAGCGCCGGTTGGCAGTTCGGCTTGCCATGCATCTTGACTGTTCCTGCGATCTTGGCGCAACAGTTACACAGGTATCTTCACAAAGTGTTACGCTGCAAAAAAGAGTTTGTGCATCAAATTTAATTTGGACAAAAGAAAGAAAGTTCCCGGCAATAATAACTACTTCACAGACTTTCGAAACAGTAAAAAAAGTGCCCATAAAAATCGAAAACTCAAGTCTTGACAGTTGGATAGTAAATCAAAAGCTATTGATACCGGCAGCAAAGAGCGGGCTGGATAATCCCGATGTTGTCCTTGTATGCGGTTCCGGCATGGGCTGCAAAGAAGAATGCCAAAAAGCAAGAGAGCTTGCCCAAAAGCTTGATGCGGGATTTGGCCTGACCAGGCCCGCAGCGCTTGATTCATGGGGGAGTACCGACGAAATCATCGGTCAATCGGGCAAGTTGTTAGCGCCCTCTGTTTGTCTTGTGCTCGGCGCCGCGGGCGCCAGCGCGTTTTCGGTTGGTATTGAGCGGGCGGGGAAAATAATAGCGGTAAATACGGATTCAAATGCACTTATTTTCAAAGATGCCGACATAGGCATAAAGATGGATGCGAAGAAATTTGTAGAAATGCTATTACAAGCGTTGGAGAATTGAGGGATACATTAAGATGAAAACAGAAAACATTATGCCGCAATATCAAAGCTTCTTGAGCGATGAGTCGCAACTTTCCGGTTATTCAAACGATATTGTGTTTGCGAGCAACATAAATGATATTTGCGACATCTTAAAGCAGGTTAATAAAGAGGGCAATACAGTGACGGTGCAAGGGGCGAGAACCGGCGTTGTCGGCGGAGCTGTGCCACAGGGCGGATTGGTTTTAAATCTTTCTAAAATGAATCAAATCCGTGACAAAACGCAAAACGAAAAATCATCCATTCTCCGTGTGCAGGCCGGCGTTACACTTGAGCAGATTGAAGAAGCGGCGAATGCAGACAATCTATTCTTCGCTCCAAACCCTACCGAGCCAACCGCAACAATCGGTGGTATATTTGCTAGCAATGCGCTGGGCCCTAACAGCCTGTTTTATGGGGCGTCTTCAACACATATTCAAGCACTTTCTTGGATTACACCAAAGGGAGAGCGTTGGGCGTTGGCGCGTGGAGACTACAGGTTTAAGGCAAACAAATGCTTGTTACCCGATGGTACGGAAATCGTCATACCCGCTGACTTACAGCATTCGCCTGTCAAAATTTTTGACGAATCGATGGATTTAATTGACTTTTTAGCCGGCAGTGAAGGTGCCTTGGGGTTAGCGGCCGAATTTGAACTGAGGCTTTTGCCTTTGCCAAAAGAGATATGGGGTGTCGTCTATTTTTTCAGCAAACCCGAGCAAGCGAGCGCTTTTGCAAAGAAATTATTTGAGTGGAACAACAATGAACATCACGCCGCTTTAACAGCCGCAGAGTTTTATGACCAAGGTGTTCTGGAACTTATTGATGCGTCAAGGCAGGACTGTACTTTGCTAAAGGCTCTGCCACCATTTCCCGCAAATGTAAGCACAGCCATTTATACCGAGCTTTTTGGCGACGATAGCGATCTTTTAGAAGAGGCTTTAATGCAACATCTGGATTACTTCTCGGATGTGGGGGGAAAAGAGGAAAATACATGGGCCGAGAGCGGCTTTTCTTCTATTCGCCGTTTTAGAGAGTTGCGTCATGCCATTCCGTCTCTATTAAATGAAATGGTTACGCCGGGCTTAAAAAACCAAGAAAAAAGATGGGAAACCGATTTTTCGGGATCTCCTGAAATGTTTGATGACTTCTTAAAAACATACAATCAAGCGCTCTCGGATTTTGGGCTAAAAGGACTCATCTACGGTCATGTCTTGCAAAACAAAATGCATCTTGCACTGTTGCCGGAAACGACCGAACAGCAAAGCATATGTAAAGACCTTGTGTATGAAATTTCGCAATGGGTCATGCAAAACGACGGTTTTTTAATAACAGAAAACGGTATCGGCTTATTAAAGCAATCCCTTGTTCATGACTTTATGCCACCAATGGTATGGGCAGCCATAGAGAAAATACGGCTACATTTTGACCCGAACAAGACGATGAAGTATCCGAGGAAAGTAGAGTAGTTTATGAAGATAGCAGTGTGTGTTAAACAAGTGCCCGCTTCCAGTGTGCCGATGGATGAAACGCAGGGCGTTCTCATGCGCAGCATGGCAGGGGGCACTATAAATCCATGGGATTTGCACGCTATTGAGGCGGCTCTGCAAGTAGCGGAGCAGACAGGCGGCACAGTCACTGCAATCAGTATGGGGCCGGCTTCTGCCGAGCAAACCGTCAGAGTCGCCCTTGCAATGGGCGCAAACAAAGGCGTTTTGCTGTGCGACAATGCATTTGCGGGCGCCGATGTCTATGCAACGGCCTTTACACTGTCACAGGGACTAAGCATTCTTGGCAACTTCGACCTGATTGTTTGTGGCCAGCAGACAACGGACGGTGATACGTCGCAGCTTCCGTTTTCCTTAGCCACGCAGATGGGTATACCGGCTATCGGCTGGGTTAAAAAGATAGAAACGATTACCGAGTCGGCAATAACGGCAAAGCAGGAGCTGAGCAGTGGGACACAGCGTGTGACCTGTCCTTATCCTTGCCTTTTAGCCGTAGGACAAGGCGACCCGCAACCTCGTATTCCTACTCTTAAAAATAAACTTCGGGCAAAAAACGCATCGGTTGAAATCATCGGTCTTCAAGGTATGCCGCAAAAAGAGGAAACATTGTATGGCCTTTGTGTCTCGCCGACGCGGGTGGTTAAGGTTTATGAAAACAATATTCAGGGCAAAAAGGAGCCGTTAAAGCTGTCTTCACAACAGGCAGCCGCTTGCTTATTAAAGGAATGGGAGGATGCACAGAATGCCTGATAATTTGCATCGTGCGCCTATTCTTGTTTTAATTCAGACGGTTGAAAATACGATACATCCTGTCTCGGTCAAAGTTATTGAAACGGCCTGTTCGCTTGGCATAAATGACAAAAGAGCGGTGTATGGGGTATTGCTTTGTAAAGCGTTAACCCCTGACTTAAAAAATCGCTTAAAACATACGGGCTTAGCTGAAGTGTTTGTTTGCCGGAACAACTTGCTCGATAGCTTTATTCCGGAGATATATGTGGATTTGATAGAAGAATGCGTAGAGGATTTAAAGCCTGATGTAGTCCTTGCGTGTGCAACGCCGGAGGGAAGAGCTGTTTCGTCAATACTGGCAGCTCGACTAAAAACAGGCGTAACGGCAGACTGCACAGCGCTTTGCTTCGATTCACAAAGGCATCTTTTACAAACCAGGCCCGCTTATGGCGGGAACATTATGGCGGAGATAATTACGCCAACGGCAAGACCACAAATCGCAACGCTGCGTTTTGGTGCGGAGCAAAATTTTTGCTCTGAAATAACAACGAAAATTACAATAAAAGATACCATCCCAAAATTTGCTTTGCCAAAGGGATATTCCACCCAATGGGTAGACAAAACCGGCGCCTCCGAAAGCTCTGAATCGGAAACGATTATTGCGCTAGGCGGCGGCGTTCATAAAAAAGAAGATATTGCATTGTTTGCTAAAACGGCGCAAAAGTTAAATGCGACACTAATGTGCTCACGTGCTTTGGTTGACCGCGGATGGCTTCCCCGTAAAGATCAAATCGGTTTGAGCGGGCAAACGGTCTCGCCAAAACTTCTTATCACCTTAGGCGTCTCCGGTTCTTTGCAATTTTTAGCGGGAACAGAGGATGTAAAACGATTATGCGCCGTTTCGCTTGACGAAAATGCCGCGATTCTAAAAGTGGCCGATTGCCCGATTGTCGGCGATATGTATGAGATAATCGCGGAAATAGATAAAGCGCTATCGTAAAGTAAAAGGACTAACACAGGCGTAGAGGATGAAAATAATTGGGAGTGAAAGTAAAATTATTCAAATAATCGAAGGTGACATATCGGACTTAAAAGAAATTCATGGAAAAATGCAACTCGATTTTCCGCCCAACGAAATCAAGTCTTATGCTCATTCGAAAATGTTAATGGAAAACAAAAAGTATAAACTCCTTTTAGCGAAACAAAGGGGTTTGAATCTGAACCGTTAACGCCCCAAAAAACCCTCAAAGCATAAACTTTGAGGGTTTTTCAATAGTTAAGAGTATGAGTGTGTTACTGTCAGACAAGGCCTTGTTACCCGGTAAAAACATCGTTTTTAAACATCCCAGTAAAAATCTCGCCGTTTTCGTTTGTCGCCGTGCCGTGTCCACAACGCATATTGTCGCGCCATGCGCCGTCGTAGGTCTCGCCGCTGCTGAAAATCGCCGTTCCGCGCCCGTGTAAATTGTCTTCTTTCCACTCTCCCGTATAGGAGTCACCGCAGGCATAGGTAAAAGTCCCGCAGCCGTCACGCAGCCCGTTTTTAAAATCACCTTCATAGACATCGCCATTGGCACAAGTAAGCTTGCCTTTTCCTTCCGGGACACTGTTCAACACTTCGCCGGTATAGACATCTCCGTTAGCATAATGGTATGTTCCTAATCCGCTGCGCATGCCTTTAGTATGTGCGCCGGTATACATATCACCGTTCGCAAAAGTGAAGGTGCCTTGCCCGTCATACATATCATTTTTCCATTCACCGGTATAAACGGCGCCGTCCGCATACGTATGGGTGCCTTGCCCCTCCCGGTCGCCGTCAATCAGTTCGCCCGTATACTTGTCACCGTTGATATAAGTGATTTCGCCTTGCTTTTTAAGACTCCTATTTTTCTGTCTGCGAAAATAGGAGGCGACATACGGGGGCTTTATTTTTGAAATCCGATTGAGCATGGATGGACCTCCATTGAATACCTTGGTTTGACAAGGAACAGAACAAAAGACTCTATTCCCTATGATTTAGAACGAGCGTTAACGGTGAAATTATTGGCATCTGTTGCATCAAGCACCACAGCAATCATTTTATACCTTGACTGCGAAAATTTTAGCACTTTCACCGCTAAAATGCAATGTAAAAATGGAATGAAGGCGAAAAACGCCCGCCGAAGCAAAAGCTTTAGCGGGCGCCAATGATATGCTAATTATTACACCAGCAGTGAACTTATAAGCTCCGTGTAATACGCCGGGTCTTCAACCGGGAGTCCCGCAATAAGAAGCGCTTGCGAATACAGGACCTCAGCATACTTCGCCGCCTTATCTTTATCACTGTCAAAAGCATTCTTCAGTGCGGCAAAACTACTGTGGGCGGCGTTGAGTTCCAACACTCTTTCCGCCTTCGGCTTCTCTTCACCGGGCATCATGTCAAAGTATTTTTCCATTTCCAAGCTGACACCGCCGGTGCTGGCTAAGCAGACCGCATGGGTTTTGAGCTTGTGCGAAATCTTTACCTCGGTGACCTCGCCTTTGAGTGCGTCTTTGACAAAATCCAGCAGTTCCTTATCGTCTTCCGACTGCTTTTCGATTTCTTTCTTTTCTTCTTCAGTCTCCAGCCCCAGGTCTGCCTCGTTGACGGAAAGGAAGCTTTTGCCTTCATACTCACGCAGGATGTTAGTGACAAACTCGTCCTCTTCATCTGTGAGGCAAAGCATATCAAAGCCTTTTTCCTTCACCTGTTCGGCTTGCGGGAGCGCGTTGATTTTTGCGATCGTTTCGCCGCAGGCATAGTAAATATTCTTTTGCTCCTCCGGCATTGCATCAACATATTCCTTAAGTGTGATTAGCTTGCCTTCTTTGGAAGAGTGGAAGAGCAGCAGGTTTTCAAGCAAACCTTTGTGCATACCGTAATCGGCAAGGACGCCGTATTTGAGTTGACGCCCAAAAGCAACATAGAATTTTTCGTATTTTTCTCTGTCCGTTTCAAGCAGTTTGCCGAGTTCATCGCGTATTCTCTTTTCCATGTAATTTGCAATGATTTTCAGCTGTCTGTCGTGCTGAAGGAGTTCGCGTGAGAGGTTGAGTGAAAGGTCGCGGGAATCGACTATACCCATCACAAACCGGAAATGATCGGGGAGAAGATCCTCGCATCTTTCCATAATCATGACGCCGTTGGAATACAGTTGCAAGCCTTTCTTGAATTCCCTCGTGTAAAAATCATAAGGCGCCTTTGCGGGGATGAACAGCATGGCTTTGTACATGACTTGGCCTTCTGCGCTGATACGGATGACCTTGACCGGATCTTCTTGGTCATAGTACTTTTCTTTGTAAAAAGCAATGCAATCTTCGTCGCTGACTTCTTTTTTTGTGCGTTGCCAGATGGGCACCATGCTGTTGATGGTTTCTTCTTCAATATAGGATTCTTGCTTTGTGACTTTCTCACCTTTTTCACCGTCGACGGTATCGTCGATTTCATCCGTTTCGACGGAGCGGCTTTTTTCGATGTCCATTTTGATAGGGTAGCGGATATAGTCCGAATATTTTTTAATCAGTCCACGCAGACGATAAGTCTCCAAAAATTCGCTGTATTTTTCATCTTCGGTGTCGGGCTTAATCTTAAGGATGATGCTTGTGCCGACTGTCTCGCGTTCGGCTTCTTTTATGGTGTAGCCGTCTGCGCCGTTTGATTGCCATTGATAAGCTTTGTCCGCGCCGTAAGCGCGGGATATAACCGTCACCTCGTCACTGACCATAAACGCCGAATAAAAACCGACGCCGAACTGGCCGATGATGTCGATATCTTTCTTTTTGGCTTTTTTGCCGTCTATGTCATTTTTAAAATCCATTGAACCGCTGCGTGCGATAACACCGAGGTTAGACTCCAAATCTTCATTCGTCATACCGATACCGTTGTCGGTAATCGTTAAAATGCGGTTCTCTTCGTCTGGCGTGATTTTAATGAAAAAGTCACTGCGGCTCATACCGACCTTGTTGTCCGTGAGCGAGATATAGCACAGTTTGTCCACCGCATCGCTGGCGTTGGAAATGATTTCCCTCAAAAAGATCTCTTTGTGCGTATACACCGAGTGTATCATCATGTCCAACAGTTTTTTTGATTCTGCCTTAAATTGTTTTTTTGCCATAGTTGTTCTTCCTTTCAAAAATGGTTTTGCATTTATATTGCTTAAGTTATGCGATAATTATAATATAAAAATTGTACAGGGATTTTAATAATGTTTAAACAGTTTATAAACATCGCTTTAATGTTCGCTAATTCTGATTGATTTGTGCAACAAACAGCCCTGCCTGCTCCAATAGAAGCGCATCGGCGGTATCTACTAAACCATCATGGTTGGCATCTGCGGCAAAGTAAGCGGTATCGCCAACATCATTTTGTGTGAGCATACCGGTGGCTAGCATATCGGCGATGCAGGCATCCCTGCCGTCGGCCAACCCGTCTCCATTTATATCCCCGAAGATGATGATGGTGTAAACTGCCATTACTTTATCGTCGGCATCGCGAACCAGCTCAACCTTTGTGCCTGTTCCGAAGCCCCCGGCACATGGCGTGTACACGAAATGACCGTTGCCGACAATATCGATAAAACCTTGTGCGGTAAGGTCGTATAAGTCACCGCTTGCCGGTAAACCACAAATATAGCCTGTTTCAACATCCGCAATCGCACTGCCGGCGGGATTAACTTCAATGCCGACAAATGCCTCGACCAGCAGCGCTGCCGCGGCGCCAATTTCGGCTGTGGCGGCGTCGACCAACGGCTGCTGCGTAATGTTGGTTGCAGGCGAAGCGTCACGAATCGCTATGCCTGCCGCTAAGGCATCGGCAAACGCTGCCCAGGATGTTGGCGTGTAAACACCCTCGATATATATTGCGTTGGCATCGATTGCGGCATTTAAGGCGGTTAAATCTGCATCCGTATAAATCAGGTTTTCAATTGCCGTCGTAATGGCTTGTGCATACCCGTCTACAGCGCTTTGTTGCGCAATATTAAGACCATAAACGATCGCGTCAATCGCATCAGCAACAACAGACCAGTTCTGATAGTTGGCGGGAACGAACGAACCGGCCGCTAGGATGGCCGCATCCACAGCAGCGTAATTAGCCTCGTTTAGGGTGAGGGCATTGCGGGCATTATAAATGTTTACTGCCCACTCGTTCACGACACTTTGCTCATCCGTGTACTTACCGGTTATAACCGCGTTTCGGGCATCGATAAGTGCTTGCCAAGAGTCGGTTGTATAATAAAATGCGACTTCTTCCTCGTATGTTGCCGGAATGGCTTTTTGATCATCGGCGTATATGTAATCTGCATTGTTCATTTTTTTTGCGTTGTACAAAGCCAGTAATTGGTCCGTCCATGTAATTACCGTGCCTTGTTCAGGCATTAAAAGTCCATCAAGTCCGTAAAATATTTCGTTATACTTTGCCTGCATGGTGCCGACGCTCGCATCGGTAAAATAAGCGATGCTGTGGCCTTCACCTTCCGGGTTTTGCACGTAAGCCGTGCTGTTTAACGCTGTAAAGGTGTCAGCCATTACAGCATTTAGTTCTGTACAATTGGGAGGTAGAATGGTGAGGTTGTTATAAGCAGACTCAAGCGCGGCCCCCATGGCAGCAACCGCAGCCTCGTCGGGAATTTTTAACCCGAGTGTTGCCCCTTTAACAGCAGTGTCCCAATCGTTATAGCTTGACAGTGTAAAGTGACGCCAATAAATCATCTGGTTCGCATATTGCGGATACTTCGTTGCGTTCGCAAGAATATAATTGCCGGCGTCCGAGCCGGTCGCATCATTTTGACCGCTGATGGTGTTGGTGTTTATATAATCGTTAACAGTCGTGTAATCGGCATCTAACAACACAAGTGTCCGCCATACCGTATTAATCTCGGCCAGGGTAGTGTCAACATAAGCTTGATATCGAATGTCAAGATTATATGTGATACCCGTAAGCGTGGCTTTTAAAACGGAGGTGTCGATGTAGTAGTGTGACGGATAATAATTGACGCCGGAATAATAATAGTCGGGGTCTTTGGTAATGCTTGGCCTGAACCCGAGTGACGAATCATCGTATATGCTGTCGACCAAAGTGTCAAGAGCCGCATAATCAGCGCTTACATAGGTGAAATTGTTTTTGGCAGAGTTCAAGTTATTGACAGCGGCGGAAATTTGCGCGGGGGAGGCGTTGGGCTGGTTGAGTACCGCTTTTGATTTGGTAAGTGCATTG
Source organism: Clostridiales bacterium (assembly GCA_012728445.1). Lineage (GTDB taxonomy): Bacteria > Bacillota > Clostridia > Oscillospirales > Acutalibacteraceae > UBA1447. The sequence continues at coordinate 10,334 of JAAYFA010000168.1, forward strand.
AGATATGCGGTGAAAGCACCGCCGGTGTCTGTGTAACCGTCGTGAATTTGACGGAAGGCGGAGTCTTCCGCGGCAATTAAAGAGCGGAGTGCCGCTTTGTTAACGACATGGAAAGTAATAAGCCAGGCGTTCCAAGTTGTTAAGTGCACTTGTTGCTGGAAGTATCCATAAATTGCACTGGCAAAAGTCACTTGTTTCCCATCGGGAGGGAGCACAGTGCCTGCAAAATTAAAAACCATGGTGCCGGGGTCGGAGTTGATGGACTGTGTATTGTTGTTTAGCGCATTAGTTGAATAAAAGTAGGACTGTGCCGTTGCGTTTGAAGAGTCATCGTTGCTGAAAAGTGGGTTGCCCTGCAGATAAATCATTTTTTCTTGAGACAATGTTGGCGTTTTTGGAGGCGATGTGCTTCGCCAGTACAGTAATTTTATGCCCAGTTGGCTGATGTTCGTCACCACGGAAGGGTCATAATACACATCAAGGTTTGCACGGTGGCCACCGTCAACGTTGTCATCTTTATTATTTTTACCCGGTTGGCCGCAATACCAGACGCTGCAGTTCTCTCTTTTGTCATAACCCTCATTCCAGAGTTTCATCCCGCTGTAAGCGCTTGGGTTTGCCGTAAAGCCCGATGTTCCGCCACCGGCTGACATGTTGTAGTATCCGCTTCCTCCGCTGCCGTAGACCGCATAGCCCGCGCCGCTTGAACCTGAGCCGGATAAGGTGGCGGTGTATTCATGACGCGTGTGGGTAACGTCGGAAAAATTTCTTCTTACAACATAAGTTTGCCAACCTGCAGCCAGTTCCACGTGGTCCACATAGCTGGCGGCTTTTTGCGTGTACTGTCTGCCATTGAGGTTATACGTAATAGTATAGTCAATATAATTACCCGCAACGGCGATGCCACCCGTAACTTTCCAGGTGTATGGATTGCCGCTTAAACTAATGGCAGTAAGGTTGACCGAACCGGCGCCTTGCGTGCTTGCGACCAAAACAGGAGCAGTCGCGCCGGCGGGTACGTTTACGCTAACGGTTGTATTATAGTCTTGCATGGTTCTGGCAGCATAATTAATAAGTTGTGTTTGTATGGTTGAACTGTCGGTGGGGGTCAAAGCCTGATTAGTAAGCCCGTAACCGGCATTCGCCACGCGGATAACCGGCGGGACAGAAACCACAGCCGCAAAGGCGCCGTTGTTTGAGATTTCATCAGCCTGCGGCGTGACCATCTCACCTTGGCTCGAAGCGCCGGTAAGAACTTTATCGCTTTCCGGCTCGTTAAAAACGGATAGGGACTGAAGTGCCGGTTGCGGAACAGCGGCAAAAGTAAGGGTTAGACTTACCAGTATGGATATCAATTTTAAAAGAATTTTCAAAATATCGCCTCCAATATTTGAGCATATTACGACAAAATAATCATAGCACTAAAACTGTATGGTGTCAATTAGAGCGACGTGCCGGTTGTCAATCTAAATAGGTGAATTTTTAGCGAATATCTTGTATTTATTTATATAATATTGTATAATTCAAATGGAACTATATTGATTTAACCTAATTATATTGTCATTTCCATACAAGAAATAACCTTTATAGACGGCTATTGCCATAATGAACGGGAGGATTAAAGTGAAACATCGCAGCTTTAAAAGGTTCATATCACTTTTAATAGCGTTATGCTTCGTTATAACATTGCAACCGTTAGGTGCTAATAAAGTTTTTGCGGTTGTAAATGAACTTAACTCTGCACTGAATGTGCAGGGTGGGATTCTTTCGTTTATAAACGACCCGAATAACCCTTGGGTTGTAGACGATACATCCTCGCCGGGCCGAGTGAGCGCTAAATCGAATATTGGCGGAATGAGCGATGTGGGAACGACTCTTACCCTGAATGCCGGAACGTTGCAGGCAAACAAAGTTCTTCATTTTGATTGGGATGTCAGCAGCGAAGCGGACAAAGACACACTTTATTTTATAGTCAATGGAACACCAAATAAGTGGATAAGCGGGCAGACCGGCTCCTGGTCAACAGTCAAATTCATTGTTCCGAGCACCGGTTCTTATACTTTTGAGTGGACTTATCAAAAAGAAAATGCCATCGACAGTGGCGCTGACAGCGCTTGGTTGGACAATGTAAAAATCATTGATTTTGTGCCGGTGGAGCGTGTCATTGTAACCCCACAGGTATCCTCGACAAACATTAGCTTTACCACTCAGTTTTATGCGTCTGTAGAGCCTGCCGACGCCACTGTTCAGGGAGTTACCTGGGGCAGCAGCGATCCCGCTATTGCAACGGTCAACAGCAACGGCGTTGTTACGGGCGTAGCGCAGGGGAGCACCTATATTGTGGCAACGCCCATAGACCTTTTGGGTGTTGCGGGGGAAAGCGTTGTCAATGTAAATGCGCCGATTCAGACCACCGGTGTTTCTCTGAATTACACAAGCGGGACTTTGCTCGTGGGAGATATGGGCACACTTCTGGCAACCTTGTCGCCGGAATATGCTTCATATAGGAATATAAGTTGGGTTTCTGATGACATCGGAATTGCGACGGTGGCAGTTGAAGCCGGCATTGTCAAAGTCAGAGGTAAATCAACGGGCAAAACGAAGATAAGAGCCTTGACTGAAACCGGGAATTTTACGGCAGCATGCACCATTACAGTCATTGCGGAAAGTGCGTTGCAGGATCAGACACATTTAACTTATACGCCGATAAGTCTTGATTCGACAACACCCGTGACGCTTGGTTGGCACATCTCTGAATATATGCAATACAGCCGCCCACCGCTTTTGCCGGCAACAACCGCCAAAGGTTTTAGCGTTTATTTGGAAGCGGGCAAGAAAGTCCGGTTTGAAACCGGCGGAACTGCTATTGTGGATACCTACATCGATTTATATGATTCAAGTTATAATCGTCTTGCCTTCGATGACGATGAGGGCAGGGCCAGTTATAGCTTAATAAAGCAATTTGTAGTGCCTCAAACGGGAACCTATAAACTTGTTGTCAGCGGCTACAGCTATTCGTCCGCGGGCAGTTTTAATCTTTATGTTACAGAAATACCGCCCATACCGGTTACGGGTGTCGCTTTTGAACAGGGCACATTTACGGTACCTTTGAACTACACGCTGCCCTTGCCGGTTTCTGTTCTGCCACTTGATGCAGACAATCAAGGGCTCACCTTTACCTCAAGTAATCCCAATTCAATAACCGTCAATGCCGCCGGTGAAGTGACCGGTGTTTCGTCCGGCAGTTCACTGATAACGGCAACATCCGTGCAAGGCAGCTTCACTGCAACTTGTTTGGTGAGTGTCGGTTATACCGCGGTAGAGAGCGTCTCATTCAATACGGATGCCGTCATTGTCGGACTAAATAAAACCAAAACGTTACAATATGATATAGCACCCGCAGATGCCCAGCTCAGAGGCGTCAGCTTCGTTTCAAAAAACACAAGCGTTGCAACGGTCAATGCCACCGGTGTGATAACGGCGGTCGGTCTTGGCAACGCCGTTATTGAGGTGACTACGGCAGACGGCGGATTTAAAGACACTTGTTCGGTCAAGGTGGTTACGGTGAACATTTCAACCAGCGCGAGCGTAACACTGGTTGCGGGCGACGTGTGGGGGGACGGTACCGGGTACCAGCTATTGCTAGACGCAGACGCTGATGCCTATGGTCGGCTGTTTCAAAAGAGTGGTGGGCTTAATCTTAGTGGCAATGTTCCGGATTCTATTTATAATCAGTTTGAAATAAAAATTCCATCAAACGCAAACGGGGTTTTGACGACTTCTAATATCATTGTCAATAACTCTGTAACTATATTAATTCCGGCAGGGGTTTATGATTACTGCATTACAAATCCGAAGCCGGGTGACCGGGTATGGATAGCGGACACGAATGTGTCAAGCCCCGGCAGGGACAACAACTTTAATTTTGAGGCCGGTTATTCTTATACCTTTGTAATGACCAGCAACAATAGTCCTGTCCCGTCATTTAGACGTGATGTAACCACACTAACAGCCGCTTTCACAGGCGCCGGGCTTTCAAAATATGCGGTGAATTACTCCGTTGCCGGTTCGGGCGGTGCACTGGTCGGCAAAACAAGTCTGCTTGTGGAGGAAGGGTATACCCTTACGGCTGCCGACATGCCGATTCCGACGCCGAATTACGGCTACCATTTTACCGGTTGGAATGCGAACGCGGCCGGAACAACGGTTAACGCACCGATTTCGTTTACCTGCACCTTTGCAATCAATGAATATACCGTTACCTTTAAGGACTGGAATGGTGATGTCCTCAAGACGCAGGAGAATGTGGTACATGGTACCGCGGCTACCGCTCCGGTTTCGCCAAACTCAAAGCCCGATTTTTACTTTGTCGGATGGAGCCCGGGTTTTTCCGCTGTCACAAATAACATGACCGTTACAGCTCAATATGCAATCAATACTTATGCCGTCAATCTGCCAACCGGCCAAGGCTATGTAGCTTTGCCTGAGGGCTCCTCTGTATCACCTGCACCGCTCGGGGGCAACTTTTCTTTACGGTTGCTTTACAGCCTCAATACAGCAATTCGGTAATTGTTGTTAAAGCCAACGGTACGCCGCTAACTCCGGTGCGCAATGTCTATGCCATTAACAATATTACGGGCGTAAATAATGTAACGGTTACAGGGGTTGTCCCGAACAGTGCGGTTTATACAGATCTGGATGTTGCGATTGCGCTGTCGCCTGCTTGGGCTGACTCTAATTACACAACGCCGACAATAACGGCTTTTAGGAATGCGGTTACTGCCGGTCAAAATATTGCGCGGAACCTCGATACTTTTTCTCAACCGATGATAAACGCAGCGGCAGCGGCCATTGTGTCAGCCTTTAACGGGCTTGTGTTAAAGCCGGCGGTTTACACGGCGCTTGACACCGCTCTGGCTCTTACCCCCGTGTATAGCGATATTTATTACACTCCGACTTCAATCGATGTGTTCGGAAGCGCCGTTTTGGCCGGACAAAACGTTTCACGCGCTTTGAACATCACCCAACAGTCAACGGTGGACAATGCTGCCGCTGCGATAAACAATGCGTTTGCCGGTCTTGTCTTAAGGCCTGCACAAATGCAGTTTATATTAAAGAGTGAGTCGGAGCTTGACATTAACCGCACCAACAATTCTGTCACCGGTATTAGCTTGCGGACAAACACCGTTGCCGAAGCCCTTTCGGAATTTACGAACTTTGCCGTTATTACAATTACAGATATGAACGGAGTGTCACATTCAACAAACGATTTGGTCGGCACCGGTTCGGTTATCAGTTTGCTGGACAAGGATGGTGCGGTAGTTGATCAAGTGACTGTTGTCATATATGGGGACACTGACGGTGACGGTCTTGCGGATGGTCGTGATGCAACAATAGCCGGCATGATAGCAAGCGGGATGTTGACTCTTCTTGATGTGGGTGAGTATGTTTACGCCGCAGCCGATGCAAACCGTGACGGACAGATAGATAATGAGGATGTTGCCTTGCTCGAGCAGGCAGGATTGTTCCTCGTTGATATTGGCTGATCATAAGATTCACCCGACACCGACCACCAA
>JAAYFA010000156.1 GCA_012728445.1 Clostridiales bacterium
TAATTCCTGTGTATTGGACAGGCAAAGCCCAGCCGCCAAAATCAATAATCTTACCACCCAATTCGTTATGCTTTTCATATAAAGGTGTCTTTTTCACTAAAATACCTCCTGTTAATAATTTAAGTAATTTCATAAACTCTGAGAGCCGCATAGCCTATATATTATAGCTATATAAACTTTTCCTTTTTACCCCCAGATTAATGCAATATTGATTTAATAGAGCAACCATAATTCTAACCTGCAGGCTAGGCTTTTCTGGAAATTTTTCATAGATCTCCAACGAAATATATTAAGTTTATATTACAAATACCAAAAACACTTGACTTTTCAAAATCGACCACACAATCACAAAGACAGGCTTTATTAACCTGATCTTTTGATTAAGAGGTGGTAACATGCTAGGACATTGGCGCTCAATGGAAGAATACCAGTGTTTTGTTCTCAACGAAATTATTTCCATCGCACTTACTAATCTAAACTTTGTGCTCGAATACAAATCATGTATTGAGAAACTCTGGATTTTCAACACGGACAGAATTAAGTACATAACAGAAAGCTGTTATTCTTTCACTGGAAGACCTTCTACAAATCAACCTGAACTCTACAGAGCATATGTGCTTATGCAGAGTTTAGAGCTAACTCTCTCTAAATTTCATGCTAAATTAACATTAAACCCGGTAATCCGCACTATTTGCGGATTCGCTCACGATGACATACCCTCAATTGGCGCTTTCTACACCTTTGTCGATCGCCTAATCAAAATAGACGACAAAACTCGTTTAAAAATCTTTAAGAATAAGCCCAAAGCCAAATATGGCAAAGGGGAGAAAATGCCTCCCAAGCACAAAGGCGTTGTCGACAGGCTTGTTGATAAAGCTATCGCCGGTAGGAATTTTCCGCACCGTCCAGAACTCGTGCTGCAGAGAGTCTTTGCGGTGGTTGTCGAACAGTCCGTACAAAACGGTCTGATACCCAACAACCTTATCGCCTCCGGTGATGGGACGTGCATTATTACCGGTGCATCCCCCTTTGGGAAGAAAATTTGCAAGTGCAGCAAAAACGGCAATTACAAATGCGACTGCGCCCGCAAATTCTCCGATCCCAATGCAACTTGGGGCTGGGACAGCCATAATGAACGTTACTTCTACGGCTATACCGGTTATTTCATTTCAACGTACAACAAAGACTACAAATTAGATTTACCCCTCTATCTGCGCATTGTTGACGCAAAACGCCATGATAGTGTCTCTGCAGTTGTTGCATTGATGGAGTTTAGGGAGCTCTATCCATGCCTTGCACTTGAAGTCTTCGTATCTGATAGCGCCTCCGATAATTATGCTACATACAGGCTTTTAGACCACATAGGTGCAAATGGAGTAATTGCGCTTAGCAAAACGAAGTTCAAAAAGAAAAAGTACCCGGGGATAAGTGGCTTAGACAAAAATGGCACACCACTTTGCCCAGCCGGGCATCCCATGGTTAACTACGGTTTCTGCGGTAAGGATCGTTGCCGGATTAAGTGGCGCTGCCCGCGTGCTTGCGGAAAAGTTGAAAAATCCGAGTTCTGCGATAGCTGCTCTCCTTCACCCTATGGGCGGGTTTGTTATACAAAACCACAATGGGATCCCAGACTGTTCACCAAAATTCCTCGTGGCAGTGCTAAATGGAAGTCTATTATGAAGCAACGAACCGCCTGTGAAAGGGTGAACAATAGGATACTCAATGACTATGGCTTGGAAAAATCGAAAGTCAGGGGCAAAAAACGCTATGCGTTTTATGCTATGATTGCAGGCATCAATATTCATCTCGATGCACAACTTAAAAAACTGCATACCAACGGAGCCTTCAATTTTGAGGACACTTTCGGTATTACCTCAGCCGCATAATTTGATGCTCTATTAACTTGCCAAAGTACATCCCCTATATGGGGCTATTTCATCATGCCTTTTTCTTGGTTCTCAATCGTTTGTTTATAGATTATAGGCAATGATACTAACTTTCATTTAAAATACACCACTATATTTTGTGTTATCGGATACTTCTACTACATTTCATCGTGAGTTTATGAAACTACTCAAAATGATGTGGATTTGCCAACCGCATCAAAACACAAAGGAGGTAGTCCAATGGACAATAATAGTTTAGCGCATACGAAATGGGAATGTAAGTACCATATTGTGATTGCACCAGGTTGCAGCTCGCTGCAACTTCCTGCAGTTAAACCTGCAGGAAAAAGTCGTTTCATGACTTTCCGGGGAGCAATCAAAAAATAACTTTTTTAATTAAAAAAATCCGATTTGATGTGTATTGCTATGATTACAAGA
>JAAYFA010000200.1 GCA_012728445.1 Clostridiales bacterium
CGTCCCGTAGGTTTGCGGGACCCGAAAACAGGCCACAGCCCCTGGGCCGTTTTGCAGCTCAGGCGTGAGGATACCTCCGGGCGTTTGTTTAACCTGGTCGGTTTTCAGACCAACCTAAAGTTTGCGGAGCAAAAAAGAGTTTTTGGATTGATCCCGGCGCTTAAAAACGCCGACTTTGCACGCCTGGGCGTGATGCACCGCAACACCTTCATTGACTCCCCTCGGCTTTTAACGGCCGATTTTAGTTTTCGAGCGAGACCCGACCTTTTTTTTGCCGGGCAGATAACGGGCGTAGAGGGTTATATGGAATCCGCCGCCAGCGGGATTTTGGCAGGGATCAACGCCGCGAGGCTGCTTCAAAAACGAGAGCCGCTTTTACTGCGTGTTGAAACCATGATCGGCTCCCTTGCGCACTACATCAGCCGCGAGCCAATCAAGAACTTTCAGCCGATGGGCGCAAATTTCGGCTTACTGCCGCCACTTGAGGAACATATAAGAGATAAAAGAGCGCGATACGAGGCCTTGGCCAAACGAGGATTGGATTCGGTAGCGGAGGGTTTAAAAGATGCAAATTATTGTTGACGCCTTTGGCGGGGATCATGCGCCGCTTGAAATCTTACGTGGCTGCGCGCTGGCCGTTTGTGAGCTCGGCGTTGAAATTCTTTTAACCGGCAACGAAAAAGAAATTATCCGCTGCGCCGCAGAAAACGAAATCAGTCTCGCCTCTATGCAGATTGAAGCCGCGCCCGATATCATGCTCATGACCGACAACCCGATGGATATCCTCAAGTCAAAGAACGACACCTCTTTAGCGGTAGGACTCAAGGCGCTTGCCGAAGGACGAGGTGCCGCTTTTGTGAGTGCGGGTTCCACAGGCGCGCTTGTGATTGGCGCCACTTTTATTGCAAAACGCATCCGGGGGATAAAACGCGCCGCTATCGGCTCGGTTATGCCCACGAACGCCGGCCCTACGATGCTGATTGATATGGGTGCGAATGTAGACTCCACCGCAGAGCACTTAAACCAGTTCGCCGTTATGGGCGATATTTATATGAAAAAGATTATGGACTTTGCGAGTCCGAGAATCGGCCTAGCCAACATCGGTACGGAGGCGGCCAAGGGCGGCAAACTGCAGCTTGAAGCATATGATTTGATGAAAGCCGCAGACTATAATTTTATCGGCAATATTGAAGCCAGAGATATTCCCTTCGGCTGCTGCGAGGTGGTCGTCGCAGACGGGTTCACGGGCAACATTATACTTAAAATGTACGAAGGCGTTGCGGGCGCTATGATGGCGAACCTCAAGACCATCTACAAAAAAAATCTGTTCACAAAAATGTCAGCACTCATGGTAAAAAGCGGTTTGAGCAGCTTTAAGCACAAGATGGATTACACCGAATTCGGCGGTGCTGCCCTTATGGGCATTAACGGCACCGTCATCAAGGCGCACGGTTCCTCAAACGCCAACGCAATAAAAAACGCCATCCGACAGGCAAAAATTTATACGGAGCAAGGCGTGGTTCAAGCCATAAAAGAAAGCTTGAATTAATCACTCTCTAAATTTACATTTATTTTAATCGGAGGTTCATTTATGGTCCTGGAAAAAGTCATTGCATTCATTTCAACTCAATTTAGCGTTGAAGAGGAAGAAATCAACGAAGATACAACA
>JAAYFA010000109.1 GCA_012728445.1 Clostridiales bacterium
GGTACATCCTGTTCATGACAGAGTATATCCTGAACTCTCCTTATGTTAACATTGTGAGTGTTAGTATTTTCAAGTGCACATACGGCTGCCGCAACACCCGCTGCCTGACCGGTTCCCACGCATTGAGGAATAAGATTGAGTCCGTCTATAGCCTTTTCGTCTGCCGAAAGGTGCCTTCCCGGACAGAGCAGATTTTCTATCTTTTTGGGCAGCATAGCTCTGTATGGTATTTCTATGGGTACACCGTCGTTTGAATGACCGATGCAGCTGTGCCACGCTATCACGTCGTCAAATTTGCTTGCGCACGCGAAGTCGAGCTTTGTCATTACATATTCGCCGTCAAGCCTTCTGGAGCAGCGAGCACCGAGCTGCGGTGCGATGTCGTAAAGAAATGCGTTTTTAAATGCAGGCGGAAAATATTCGCGGCAGTATTTTATTATTCTCCTTATGGAGTTGCGAACCGTGAACTCCGTCTTTTTTATATCCTCTATATTAGCGCAGTTTAAGCCTGCCAACCAGTTATTGAACCAAACCACGTCGTTTCTTTCCGAAGGAAGAATTGCCGTTTTATATCCCGCTACTTTTATAAGCTCGCTCTTGAACTCCGTAAGCATTTCGGGGTTATCTCTTCCCCAACGGGCAAAGAGCTCAAAATCGACTCCTCCCATTCTCCATACCAAAGCAGTTTTATCGGCTCTCGATTCGGAGGAACGGTCGTCAAAACACGGAGCGCCCGCTTGCGAGTACAGATCACCGTCGCCTGTAGCGTCGATTATTACCTTCGCCATGACGGCTCTTCTTCCCTCTTTGCTTTCACATATAACACCCTTTACCATATTACCGTCCATTATGGGTTTAGTTCCCCAACAATGCAGCATTACATGTACATTTTCTTCCTCCTGCACCATGAGGTCCATTTCTATTTTAAGCTGATTCGGTTCATAATAAGGTGCGCGCACAAGCCTGTCGCTGACGGCGCCCTTATACATAGTACAGCCGTGTATGAGCGACCACCTGTCCATTTTTATCGGCGTAGTCTCCCCTATTTCGTCGAGCGAAGGGCATATATATGAACCGGGGGCGTTTTTATCGAGCCTCGTGAACCATTCTTCCTGAAGACCGCGCACCATGGAGAAATTTCTCCAACTCAATGCCGGTATCATAATAACATATCCTCCGGTTACGTCGCCTCCGAAGAAGCCGTAGCGTTCCATAAGAACGACCTTCTTTGCCCCCGCTCGTGCCGCCGCTATCGCCGCCGAATGCCCTGCTGCGCCGCCGCCGACTACAAGCACGTCACACTCGTCGTAAATAGGAAGAGCGTTTGATTCTTCCGTGTATGTTTTGTCCATTTCCTTGACCGGAATGCGGTTTTGATCCGCATTTTCCTTTCCGATTTATTTTATATAAGTTATGTCGTATTATATTATGTATACATAACTATATCTACTTTGAATCATAGCACTACAAATTGATTTTGTCAATAAAATAAGCATTTTAATGGGTATAAATATTAACTTATGTAAAGATAAAAATATTTCTTATTTGAGGTATTTCAAAAACGCCATTGCCGTAACGTGACTTACTGCGTTGTGGTATTTAAAATACCGACAACAAAAAAACCTCTGCTTTTCGGTGAGCGTTTACTCACTTTAAAGCAAGAGGTTAAAAGGTCGCAATTCAGCAGACGACAAAGAACGTATTGCCCAATCGGCCCAACTCAGCTCTCGGTCGGCACTTTTGCTGTATAAACAGCTCGCACAAAAATCCGTTTCATGCGTCCGTTATTGTATTTTTCCAAAGCACAAGTAAGCAAATCGGCTCGTTCGGCATATTTTTCATACCAAGCCTCAAAGCCCGTTGA
>JAAYFA010000007.1 GCA_012728445.1 Clostridiales bacterium
CAGTTAGGGAGCTTCGAATCCCAAAAGCTGTATTATGAAGAGAAGATTATTGCAAACCGAGAATGGGTCAACGCAGGTATCTTTGCCGATGAATACACGCCTTATGGACTAACCCCCAAAAGCCCGTAACCACGGCTCAATGCAAACGGTTACGGGCTTTTTTGCTTTATAGACTGCTCACGAAGGTAACCACGTCGGTTCGTTCTTTTCCAAGCGCATGGTCGGTGATGTCAATAGCGGGTTGGAAAATGCTAAGGTTGCCTTCAAAATGATTAAACTCGTTTATTAGCGTCTTTTTTGAGGTCAACCGGATTCGATTTCGTATCTGGTTAATGTCGTTTTCGTCTGGGTATGCCACACTGATGATTTGCCCCAGTTGCTTATGCTGATTGGTATCAATGCTGAACTTCTCTACCAACTTCTTTTCAACAAGTAAACGCAAGAATAAATAGGTAAACGAGTGGTGTAGCGTTTTGTCAAGAAGCGGATACTGTGTGTTATCGAGGATGTTGACGCCATCAACAGTCCTTGCCAAAATATCAGGGACAGAAACCTCATAGGAGTCAGGAATTTTACCATCCTTATTTCCGAACAACTCTATGTAGGCTTTAGCGATGTCAACTTTTTCATTCTTATATCCGTGCATTAATTGTGTCAGACGGTCAGTAAGAGTCACGTCATTAATGATGTTTGCGTAGCCGCGCATAAATGGAATCATCGAAATCAAGAATAAATTTACATCTTTGATGTGGTTAAAAATTGCGCCACGGAAAGCCGCGAGCAGTTTTTCAAGGCTAATCAGCATTTCCTGCTCTTTACTATTCAGAACAATAAACCCGTTTTCCTCACCATCAGTATTGTTAAGCAGATATAGCTTGTAACACCGCTTGTATTGACTGTCGAGCAGGCGAAGTAAATCTGTGTTATGAGTTAGGACAATCCGCTTTTTATGATGGAGCATTTTTACAATGGCATAGACAACCTTGTTCTTGTAAATCGAATCGAAACTCGATATTGGATCGTCAATGATAACAATTGGACACGGCGAATTTTTCGCTTTCAAGAACTCAAATGTCAGCGACAGAAAATTCTGTTCGCCGGTACTTAGTGGCAGTTCTTCTCTCGTTTTTCCTAAAAACTCGCTATTCGAAAGTGTAATCCGTAAGTTCTTTTTGTCATCGCGTTCTAATGTGAGCTTCTTGCTCATACTATTGCTAATTATTTCCTCGATGTAGAGCATATCCTCCTCGGTAATTATAGGCTTTTCTTCGAGGAGTTTTTGATACTCAATCAATTTATCGGGCAATTCGCTGCCTTGGAAAACGGTAGCCATCTCGTTCATAACTTGACGTTCAAACATTTTCTTGATGGTTGCGACATCGGCAAGCAAAGCCTCAATCTTACTTTTGTCACCGGCGCTGACAGCATCCAATAGAAGTGTCTTAATCTTGAATGGGTCATTTTCAGGAACCAAAGTTATGATTTGCTGAATGAGCGTTTGTACCTCTTTATCAAGTGCCTCAATTACTTTTGTCCGGTTATCGGTTTTCGCTGTAAGCAGTGCCGACCACTCAATATCCTCCGTGTCACAAACTATGCACTGGTCTTTATGGAAACGGTCAAGAATTGTGATAGCTGCTGTGTTTTCCTCAACCTCGTGTACTTGAGGATTTGCCACCACTGCACTCTTTACTACCTTTTCAATCTGTAGTAATATCGAATTCTTTGCAGAATAGTCGGATTTTAAGAATGTTAGCTTCGCTTGCTGCTCTTCGCTAATGTCTTGATGAACAAGCGGAATCGCTGCAAACTTTGTTATGATGGTCTCGGTTTCAAACTTGGCACCCTTGGACTTATTATTCACGATGTCCTTAACAATTTCTGCAATTTCTAC
>JAAYFA010000319.1 GCA_012728445.1 Clostridiales bacterium
CGGGCTGTTCAACAGCAAAAAGATGTAGATAATGTTTTTCCAGCTTCTCGTCATATTCCCAACCAGGACCGGGGAAACTCGAAAGCCAGTTGTTCGGGGGTTTTTTATTGTTTCTTTTCCCCTTACGCCAAAAGTAGTAATCATGGTAGGGGTTGTCTTCGCCTTTTTTGCTTTCCAAAAACCATTGATGCTCGTCGGAGGTATGGTTGATAACCAAATCCATGATTATTTTAAGCCCTTTGCTGTGTGCGATGTTCAGCAATTCCTTAAACTCATCAAGTGTCCCGTATTCCGGCGCAATATCTCTGTAATCCGCAATATCATAACCGTAGTCATTTTGTGGGGATTTGAACAAAGGCGAAAACCATATGGCGGTTGCGCCGAGGCTTTTTATATAGTCGAGTTTGGAAACAATGCCCTTGATATCCCCGATTCCGTCGCCGTTTCCGTCGCAAAAACTGCGTGGCCAAATTTGGTATACCACCATTTCTTTGTACCACGTTTTTACCGGTGTAATCTCAGCCAAAACAACCCATCCTTTTATATTTTATTGTTTGTGGTTTTACCAGCTTCCGCCCCCGCCGCCGCCCATGCCCCCCCCACTGAAGCCGCCGCCGCCACTAAAGCCACCGCCGCCGCTTGAACTTCCACCGCCACCTTGGGGCGCCGGGCGAACTGTCATGCTGTTTTGAACGGTGTTCATGCTTCTGTTAAGGGCGCTTGTGAACATCATGGCGTTGAAATAGCCCATATTCATCGTCCCGGGGTATGTCGAGGTGTACCAATCCGGTTGCCTCATGGCAATATCTTCAAAGTTTTCTGCCCACTTGTCTGTTAAACCAAAGACATATGCAAAGGGCAGTACATTATAAAAATACTCCGGCGTTTCTTCCACAAGCATCTTTATGCGGTCAAGTTCGGCTACTTCAATAAAGTTTTTAAGCCCCAAAATTTCCTGCATCCACAAGTTGCTTTGCTCTGTTCTTGTTTTCATCCGCATGGCAAGAAAAACAGATATTGCGGTGAGTGAAACCGCCATCGCAGCCAAGGCAACCTGTTCGATGATGAAAGAGCCGATTGCCAATAATGCGATACCGGCTAAACCGGCAACAATGACGGATGCCGTTGTGGATGCAACGTATTTTGCTATGGACATCGACTTGCGTTTATCAAAAGCCGAAATGAGCTTGCCGGAACAGACAAAAATAAGAAGCAGTAAAAAGCCGGAGGCAACATACCAAGTCGGGTCCGCCATAACATGATACAAGCCCATAAGCGTAAATGCCATAGCCGGAATTATCAGCAGCAAAGCGGAAAACGCACGGGCAATTTCTGATTTTTTTGTGTAAATATTATTTTCAGGAACGGCTGCAAAATGGCTCTTTAACATAATTTTTGTTGCGTCAAGGGTCGTATAGAAGGTGTTTTTAAGCTGGTCTGTCGTAACCAAGTTTCTGTTTGAAAACAGCCCATCAAACATTGTTTTTTCATAAGCTTTCGCATCAACAGGCAGGTCACGTTTTTTAATAATCTCAAAGTCTCTTTTGCCCGTTTGGTTTAGCTTAAGATATCCTTTTGAGGCCCAGAACAGCAAGAGCGATATCATATCTTTATTGTCAATAACGCCATCGATTATATAGCCTGTTTCTGCACTGGTCATTCCCTTAGGCGGGTTAAAGCTTACGACGGGTATAATCCTTTCATCCCTGCCGTAAAGAGACCAGAGTACAAATATCAAGCCGAAAGCGGCCAGCATAATCAGTGCCACAAGCGCATAAATTGTATTGTTTTCCACAAAATACCCTTCCGGTAACACCAAGCGCATGGTTACGCCCTCACCCATGGGTAAAACTTTTTTCAGTGTGGCTGTGATCGTGTTACCGGAAATGTTGTAGTCCATATAGTCGGTAGCCGTATCACCGTATGCACCGCCGATAAACTCAAGTTCTGAAGCATCAAATTCTTTAGGCATGGTTACGGTGACCGTTGATGATTGTATGGGTGACTCCCAATCAAAGGGGTAAATATTCCAATAGACATCATCCAGTGCTGTTGTTTTATCGTCAGCAATTTTGCATTTGTACTTAATAACATAGGTATGTTCACCAATAAGATATTTTTCCGCATCGCCGATTTTGAATACGACATTGCCATTTTCATAGGAAACTTCATGATTATAACCCGGTATCCTGACACCGGATATACGGTTACGATAAGGTACTCTGACGTCTTTTCCGCCGATTTCCCTTGCAACCTCACCGGCGTACGGCAAATAATAAACAATGCCGTGTTTTCGCGTGTTAAAGTTTACTTTGATAGTCGTTGTAACATCGTAGATATTATCTTCGCGAACCTTGATATCAACATCAAAAGCCGTCGTGTCCATATCATAATTAAGGGCGGAAACGCTCAAACCGCTTAAACAAAAGACCGTCAGGATTAAAACGACAGTCACAGCTGTCGCCAATACTTTTTTCATCACTCTGTCTCCTCTATCAAAAAGCCGCTATTATACAATAGCGGCTTTGGTCGTTTGTTTAGAACTGAACCTTCACATTTTGTCTTTGCTCGGCCTCTTCAACTTCGAACATTGTTTTGCGGGTAAACTTGAAGAGTTTCGCAATAATATTGCTTGGGAAAACTTCAACCTTTGTGTTAAAAGTTTTAACAATTGCGTTGTAAAACTTCCTGGAGTTCGCGATTTCGCCTTCCATCTCGGTCAGCTGCCCTTGCAGGCTGATAAAGTTTGAGTTGGCTTTCAGGTCCGGATACGCTTCCGCGATGGCAAACAAGCTTTTCAGCGTGCCTTGTAAAGCGTTCTCACCCGCTACCTTTTCGTCTGTCGTTTTAGCGCCCGCAGCCATGTTGCGCGCAGCTATAACATTTTCAAGTGTCTGCGATTCGTGCTTTGCATACCCCTTGACAGTCTCGACAAGATTCGGAATCAAGTCATATCTCTTTTTCAAGTAGACGTCCATGGTTGCGAAGGCTTCTTCAACCTTGTTGCGCATTTTTACAAAGCCGTTATAAGCGCCGATAACCCAAATGCCAATGAGGACAACAACTGCTACGATTGCGATAACATATCCCATAAGCTCATCTACTTTATTTTTTTTAATTGTACTACTTAACAGCCTGTTTGTCAAATATTTGTAAGCAATATCATCTTGAATCTCATCTTGAATGACTTGCTGAATATAAGTAGAAGAAAATTGCCATCGTAAAGCGTATCGGCTTACCTTTGTGTCGAAAAAGCAGAAGTTTATTCATATAGAATCAACTTCTGCTTTGCATCATTCAGCTTTTATCTAATTAACGCCTTTAATTAATGCCCAAGCCAATCCTTGAGTCTATCGATTAGCAGTCCCCAAAGCTTGAGAGGAAAAGAAACTCCTCCCCGTCTTTGTAAAATACCTTCGGCACCCTTTTACTGATGCCACAGATAATTTCGTAGTTAAAGCTTTCAGACAGAGAACCAAGCTCTTCCGCCGTAATTGCGTTGCCACCTTCCATGCCGAGCAGAATGACTTCGTCTTCAACCGCCACATCCTCAATATCCGTTACATCCACCATCATCAAGTCCATGCATACGCGCCCGATAATCGGCGCATACTTGCCTTTGATTAAGACACGCCCTTTCGACGAAAGTGCTCTTGGGTATCCGTCTGCGTAACCAACAGGCAAAGTGGCTATCTTCGTTTGCTTTGTCGTCACATAAGTGTGCCCGTAACTGATACCGCACCCGGTTTCCACTGTTTTAATAAAAATCACATGAGTTTTGAGTTCCATCGCCGGGAGCAAGTTCAGCTTTTCTTTATGAACTTCATCGGAGGGAAAAAGTCCGTACAGTAAAAGCCCGACCCGAACCATGTCAAAATGGTCCTCTTCCTCAATGGTTGCAGCACTGTTGCAGGAGTGCTTAATCGGGATTGAAATATCATTATTTTCAATTTCTTTCAAAAATTCGGAGAACATTTTTTTTTGTTCTTTTTCGGACGTTTTGTCGCGCATATCCGCGTTGGCAAAGTGCGTGAAGATTCCCTTAATCTCCATATTGGGAAGCCGTGATATTTGCTTAATAATCTTTATGCTCTCAGCGCTTGCAGAGAACCCGGTTCTTCTCATGCCGGTATCCACTTCTATATGTATTTTTGCTGTTAATCCTAGCACTGACGCTGTTTCAGATAACTTTTGTGCGACATCAAATTGAAATATTGCCTGCTCGACATTGTTCAGCAGCAGTTCTTCAAACTGGTCCGGCGATGTGTACCCAAAAATCATTATTGGGTTTGTAATCCCGCTTTTCCGAAGTTCAATGGCCTCTTCAATAATCGAAACGCCAAAATAGTCTGTTTTGTCTTTCAATAATTCGGCCACCGGCACGGCACCGTGACCATAGCCGTCCGATTTTAGCACTGACAGCACCTTTGTATCTTTACCGAGAAGACGCTTGACTTCATTAAAATTATGAAGAATAGCGTCTAAATCAATTTTAGCGATAACCCTGCGGTATTCCTGCATCATTATTCCCCTCTGTTTTGAAGGACGTCCGTCCGACTGTTTTTAATTATTTTACGGGTTTTCGTGTTTGTTGTCAACCAATCATGTCCTCAAAAACTAAAATCATTCAAGTTCTTTTACAGGATATATCTTGCTTATCGGGTGCTTATCTTTATAAATAAATAAACGTTTTTTGTTGTCATAAGCAAAATACTCAACTCTGATGTTCTTCCCCTTATATTCAAGCGTATTCTTCAGTTGTGCCTCCACAGCTCTGTCACGAAGCGACTCAATACCGTCGGGCAACATCCCTTTCGTATCAAAGGTTAAGCAATCGAGTTTGATATAATGCTCAGCCTCATCTTTATCACCGTAGTGCTTGAGGAACTCAAGTAAAATAGAATACGCGTTTTTCAATGAAACTTTTATGTTGCCTACGCCTTTACAATATTCCCCCAACACCCGGAATAAATCATACTCGGTGTCAAACAGCTTTACGGCAGCGTATTGCAAGGAATTTGCAAACATCCCGCTGTTATAAAATTTGTCAATTACCCGCTCGATATCCTTGAGTTGCAAGAGTTTGTCCATTGACATCGCGTTGCTTTTAAGCACCTCATAAGGGGCGTAATCCGTATAAATATAATCTAGCTTTTCGCTGTGTTTCCTCAGCTGAGAACCCTTTAGCAATTTGAGAAACCCGAGCTGCAACATATGCGGGCGCGCAGCAAGGCACCGGTTAACCGCAGCCGCAGACGTTTCCAAAGTTTCATACGGGAGGCCGGCAATTAAATCAACATGCACATGACAGTTGTTCATTGTTGTTATCCGGCTAATATTTTCAAGGGCTGCTTTTATATTGGTTTTTCTGCTGACAGCGGCCAAGGTCGGCGGATTGACTGACTGGATTCCGACCTCAAACTGGACACGATTTATAGGCATTGCCGCAATAATATCCAGCAGACGCTTGTCAAAAAGGTCCCCGGCGACTTCGAAGTGGAAGGTGCATGCCGTATCCAAAGAATAAATGTATTCCAGTATTGCTGCCATTCTGCCTTTATTGGCATTGAAGGTTCTGTCCACAAATTTTATACACGCAGCGCCATGCGACAACAACAGGCTGAGTTCCTCTTTTACTCTTTCGAGCGGCAGCTCCTGCACACCATGTGTCACGGAGGAAAGGCAGTAAGCGCAGTGAAACGGGCAGCCGCGTGAACTTTCATAGTAAACCAGCTGATTATTGATGGATGCCCCAGTGTCCGTTTGAGAGGAACAAAAGTATTCCGCAGTAAACGGGGATGGAAAATCGTTAAAAATTAAACCTTCATCCTTAATAATACACTTTGGCGGAGCAAGCCCTGCAGCAATTGAATTGGTCAACTTCAAAAAGGCGGCCTCCCCCGCTCCTTGTATTAAATAATCAACAGTCGGGTAATCGTCCAAAGATAATTCAAATGAAACCTCGGGGCCGCCCAGCACGATAATGCATGACGGTAAGATCTTTTTTATTGTATCGGCGATTTTTTTAGTGTAATCAACATTCCAGATATAGGTAGAAATTCCGATAATATCCGGTGACAGTTTGTAAATACTCTCGACAATATCACCGATGGGCTCGTTGATATTGCTTTCATACACAGCCACTTCGCATCGCGGCGCATGGGCATCGCAAAAAGCCTTGATACACCACGGAGCCAGTACTTTATGAATATATTTTGCATTAATTGCAACAAGCAGAGCTTTAATTTTATTCACTCCCATGCTAAAGATAAAAAAGTTAGACGATAACCTCTTGTATAAATTAACATTGTAGTTTGTTCGTCAGACAATATATTAGCACATTTATAAGCCGGTGTATATGTTGCTGTCCTTTTCCTTAAGAACCTCAATAGAATAAATTGCATTGACTATGCTATTTAATTGTGATAAATTGTTAGTAGCGAATCCCATTCGAAGTGTCATGTCCGAGGTTTATGGACATTCAAAAATAAAAGCAAAAAGGATAATCAAAATGAAACGAGTGTTCGGAGTGGTGGAAGTTGTCTTTGACGCTGTATACCTCACCACCGCTTTTATCATCGGCATTACGCTAATTTTTACAGGGACGGGCAATACTGCACGGCTCACAGCCGGTGTTATGGCGCTGGTGCTCGCCGGCGGCGATGCCTTTCACCTTGTGCCACGCATGAAGGTCATTGTCTCAAAAAATGAAGAGCCTTTACGCAAGGCGCTTGGCCGAGGTAAGCAAATCACCTCGATTACGATGACTGTGTTTTATCTGTTTTTATGGCAGACAGGTTTGTTGGCTTTTGGGCTTAAGTCTACAGAATTTTTGGGATATGCCGTTTACATACTGGCAGCGGTACGCGTTCTGCTCTGCCTGCTGCCGCAGAACAAGTGGTTGGAACGGTCGCCTGTTCGTTGGGGAATTTGGCGCAACATCCCCTTCTTTTTGCTGGGTGCCGTTGTCGCCGGACTGTTCTTTTTGCACCGGCACGCCGTGTATGGTTTGGGGCTGATGTGGCTTGCTATTGCGCTCAGCTTTGCGTTTTATCTTCCCGTTGTATTATGGTCTAATCAAAACCCTAAAATCGGGATGTTGATGTTACCTAAAACTTGTGCCTATATTTGGATGCTGGTTATGTGTCTGTCGCTATGACAATTTAACAAGACATTGTTTGCTTTAAAACATCCTGCCCAAGGCGAAATCATCCGCTGTCCAATATCACCGTGATGTTAAAATAAATCAAAAAGCGAAAGGAGCATTATGATGAACGACTACAAAAAACTCACCAACGAGGTCGGCGCTCCCGTTGCCGACAATGAAAACTCTATCACTGCCGGTCCACGGGGCCCGGTTGCGATGCAGGACGTGTGGCTCATGGAAAAGATGGCTCATTTTAACCGTGAAGTCATACCGGAACGCCGCATGCATGCCAAAGGCTGGGGCGCTTATGGCAAACTCACCGTCACACATGACATCTCCCAGTATACCAAAGCTAAAGTTCTGCAACCCGGAACAGAAACGGAGCTGTTTCTGCGTTTTTCCACCGTTGCGGGTGAACGCGGTGCCGCCGACTGTGAGCGCGACATCCGAGGTGTTGCCGTTAAATTCTACACAGAAGAAGGCAACTGGGATTTGGTCGGCAACAATACACCGACTTTTTTCATCCGTGATGTGCATAATTTCTCTGATTTGAATCGCGCTGTTAAACGTGACCCACACACAGGCCGCCGTTCTGCTCAGAACAACTGGGATTTTTGGACACTGTTACCGGAATGCTTCCACCAAGTTACGGTGGTGATGAGTGACCGCGGCATTCCCGCATCCTTCCGCAATATGCACTTCTTTGGCGAGCACACTTACTCCTTTTACAATGCGAAAAATGAGCGTGTTTGGTGCAAGTTCCATTTTAAAACGCAGCA
This sequence comes from Clostridiales bacterium, assembly GCA_012728445.1. Taxonomy (GTDB): domain Bacteria; phylum Bacillota; class Clostridia; order Oscillospirales; family Acutalibacteraceae; genus UBA1447. Next base: position 7,927 of record JAAYFA010000319.1, read on the forward strand.
AGGAATTAAAAACCTTACAAACGAAGAGGCGGCAAACATAAACGGCATGGACCGCGAATACCATGGTAAGGATTTGTATGAAGCCATCGCAAAAGGTGATTACCCACGGTGGAACATGTATGTGCAAATTATGACCGAGGAACAGGCAAACAATCATTATGAAAATCCATTTGACATCACAAAAATCTGGCCTCATGCCGAATATCCACTCATTGATGTGGGTGTATTGGAACTGAATCGTAACCCGGAAAACTTTTTCGCAGAGGTTGAGCAGGCCGCTTTCACGCCCGCACATGTGGTTCCCGGTATTGGCTTCAGCCCGGACCGCTTTCTGCAAGGCCGACTGTTTTCTTACGGGGACGCACAGCGCTACCGTTTAGGTATCAACCACAATCAAATCCCCGTAAATCGGGCCAAGGTAGATGTCAACGAATACCATCGTGACGGTGCCATGCGTGTGGACGGCAACTACGGCGGCGCTCCTGCCTATACGCCCAACAGCTATGGCGTTTGGACAGCACAGCCGGAGGTAATGGAACCGCCTTTAGATTTAGAAGGTACCATGTACCGTTACGACCCAAAGGATGACCCGACAGACGACTGTTTCCGCGCCGGCGGCAACCTATGGCGGGTAATGAGCGAAGAACAAAAGCAAGCATTGATTGAAAACACTGCGGGTGATATGGCCTCTGTTACCGTAAACGTCAAGTACCGTCACGCTGCTCACTGCTATTTAGCAGATGCCGCATATGGCGAACGCTTTGCCAAGGCAGCACAACTGAATATGGATAAAGTGATAGAACTTTCCAAGCTTGACAATGACAGCTTAAATCAAGCAACGCTATTGAATAATATGGAATAAAAACGAAGCAGAAGTTGCATCATATGATGCAAGGCCTAAATGCAGATTTCTGAAAGCGCAAAGGGCTGTATCGACGTTGATATTCAGCAACAGATACAGCCCTTCATTTTCCGTTTTAAAACACACCATCTTACAGGCTTTATCTTAAAAAAGCCCTTTTAAAAGCTAAAGATTATGCGTCTACACGCCATTCTCTTATTGGTTTTGAGAAATCAATCTCTTCTCTTGGTTTTAATAGTTTATTGCTTCCTGTGCCGGTTCTGTTAATGCCAAAGCGAACAAAGTCGTTATACAGAGCTTCTCCTTCGGCAGCAATGTTTTTATACTTTGAAAATTCACATTTTTGTGTAAAGCTCTTGTAGTACCTAATCTGAATCCTTGAGGCTTGAAGATTGGTAAGCTCAAAATCATTTTTTGCAAGTTTTTCTGCTTCGTCCCACCATTTATCAAACTTTCTTAAATCAGTAGCTGAAAAGTAAACTGCTTTTGCAGGCGAAGACCACATGGTTAGGTGGTTTATTTTACCTCTTTCGCCGGAGAAATCTATATACTTTTTGATATACTGATAGCCATCACCGTAGTATGCAAGCATAAATTCATTCATATGCTTTTCCACATCGGTATATGGGTCCCATAATAATTTAGACAAAAGGTATGATCTTAAATGCGAAAACTCACCATTGTTTTGCAATTGACCGCATCCTTCTGCCCAAACACCGGATACATTGCTTTGCGCAAAATATTGCATGTTTTCTTGTAGGACTCCAAAATTTGGGTGAGGTGCAAGATAATGTGAAAAGTTGGTCGTATAATCATAAACATATATTTTATCGGATATTTTTCTCCAATCTTCAAGATCTTGCGCAAATGTATTGCCATAGGAATCCTTCAGGCAACCATCCGATAAAGGATGTGAAAAACAAGAATCGCCGGAACAAATATGGATGATTACGTTGTCGTTCGGGATTGTTATTGATGGTGCTTTTCTTGTATGGTCATAGATAAGTGTCTGCACACAAATGTCAGGGAATTCTTTCCGCACTTCTTCAGATACATCGTTCACAAAACGCATCAAACTCCCTGCAGGACTACCTTCTGCTTCATCAACCATCTTGCAATTATCACATTTGCAAAAATGCGGATTATCGTTCTGCGATACCGATATGAAATCAGCATTTGGGTTCGCCCTAAGACTGTCCATAACACTTTGTGTTACAATTTGCAACACATCCGGATTTGTAAGACAGGGTTGTGTGTGTGCTCTTTCACCGTTGTCATTTAAAGCATAATATTCAGGATGGGTTGCAAAATATTTATCCGCCGGAAGCTGATAAGCAAAGGAATGACCAAGCCCGATGCCGGTAACTCCCCTACCGTTTTTTTCTGTTAGCGTCGTGGTGAAGTTAGAATTGTTTTTTTGAGCAACACTATAAGCTTCGTTATATGCGGGTCCCCACGAAAGATCTCTAAATTCAAAAATCGGTATTTGTTCAATGTTTAAACTACGCCTTATGCTTACGCTTTCAGCTTCCGGGATAACGGTAAGGTCTTTCGTAAACCATCGGCAACCAAGAACTTCTTCAAGGAAAGTGTAAACGCCATAGAGCGTGCCCCTTTGCTCCCCACCCGCAATAACGAGTTTTTCTGCGAAAGTAAAGACCTTCAATCCTTCGTCGCCAAGCTTTGTTCTGTCGACGGTGTAAGTGGCCGCTCCTTCACGATTGGTTTTGCCAACTACAATTTCTTTTGTTTGCTCAGGCATAGTGTCAGGGATAACGGGAAGCGCTACACCGGTTATTTGTTTTAGATAATCTTGCAACGTTTCAGCCGCAGTAATTTCAGCAGGCGAGGCATTTGCGCCCCTGACAATAACATAGTCACTTGAGTTGTTTTGAATAAGGGAAATCCGTGGAACACTCCTATCGTTATCTACCATAACTTGTCCCAGAGAAGGATCATATTTTTCGGGATTCTCATACTTTAAATAGGCAAACGGAAGACCTAAAAAACTTGAGACAAGCATAGAAAGTGTTACAAAAAAAGAGATTGTTTTTACTAATATTTTATTCATAAGAAAGCGCTCCTTTTTTTATTATTGATATGTATCAACACCATTGTACAAACACAAATCTCGTTTGTCAACAGGCGTTCCTCTCAGCAAAAAACCGAGATACAACCACATTGTGGTTGTATCTCGGTTTTTGGTGCGGATAACAGGACCTTGAAAAGGTTCAAGTCCTTAACACTCACCAGAAAAGTTGAGGCACAACCACGAAATGGTTGCGCCTCAACTTTTGGTGCGGATAACAGGACTTGAACCTGCATGAGCGTGAGCTCACTAGAACCTGAATCTAGCGCGTCTGCCAGTTTCGCCATATCCGCTTGTAATTGTTTGGCGGGTTCCTGAGGTAGGAACCCGCCGGGTTGGTGCGAGAGACGGGACTTGAACCCGTACGTGATTAACACACGCCCCTCAAACGTGCGCGTCTGCCGATTCCGCCACTCTCGCGCGACACCGTTAATTATTATAACAAAGTACATTTTTAGTGTCAAGTGCTTTACCAAATATATTTGGGTCCGGTGCAAACCCCGCCTTAAAATCGAAACAATTTTGAGATTATCTACACATTTTCTCTCTTTTTCTTTTGTACTGTCCGATAAATCAGGTATATTGCCGCAACGCCTACAAATGCGCCAAGCCCGATAATTGTTTTCGTATTGCTGCTTAAACCGGTTTTTGACTCGGTAGCACTGTTATCTTCTTCAACGTTTTCTTCCGTTATTGCTTTCCCCTCATAAGTCTTTACCTCATCCCAGAGGCTGCTCATCAGTTTTAGCGTTGCCGGGGGAAGATTGCTGAAAATTTCAGTTTTGAGTGTCGACGCATTATCGGGGTAGATGACCTCATTGTCCTTAAGCGAATAATCCTCATTGGCAAGTACCGCTGTGTTGGGACTGGCATAATAAATATACTCCGCATTGGCAAGGGCAATTTCAGGGCTCTGCATAAAGTTTATATATAGTTCTGCCGCTGCCTTGTTCTGTGCGGAGGTTGGAATGCACATGGCGTCTACAAACGCATTCACGCCTTCGCTCGGATAAACAAACGCCAAGTCAGGGTTGTTTTCTTGCATCGTTAAAAAGTCGCCGGCATAATATGGTGCAAGCGCCGATTCACCGGACTCCATTTTATTGAAAACTTCATCGTTCACATAAGACTGCACAAACGCTTTTTGCTCCTTGAGCTTTTCCGCGCCGGCTTTCCAGTCGGCATCTACGGTTGTGTTGTAACTAATGCCAAGCACAGCGTGGGCAATCGCAAAAGCATCACGCGGGTTGTTTATCATCAAAATTTCTTTTTTATATCGTTTGTCCCAAAGAGCCGTCCAACTGGTCGGCGCATCCAAAACTTTTTTCGTGTTATAGATAAGCCCTATCATGCCGACACTGTATGGCACGGAATACTCGTCCTGCGGGTCATAGGGCAAACCTTTGTATTTGGAATCGATATACTTGTCGTTTGGAATATTTGCAAAATCAAGCTTTTGGAGCATTTTTTCGGATATCATTCGTTCAATCATATAATCCGAGGGAATCAGCACATCATAATTTACTCCGCCGCCCTTGATTTTCGAGTACATAACCTCATTGTTTTCAAAGGTATCGTATACAACCTTGATCCCGTAACGCGTTTCAAACTCTTTGTTCACATTCAGCGAGCCGTCGGATCCGTCCGAAATGTACTCGCCCCAATTGTAGACAGTAAGCGTAGACCCTCTTAGCGTTTCCACATCGGTTTGTGCCGAAACGAGCAGAAGCGGTACGGTGAACACACACAGGGCAAGCATGATTGATAGTATTTTTTTCATGTAAAGTATCTCCTTTTATATGTTTTTCTTTTTCTTGTTTTCGCCTCTTGCCTGGGCAACGTTGGTCAGGATGAGCAGCACAAGAATACTTACAAAGATTAACGTGGAAAGTGCGTACATATCCGGTTTCACTCTTTTTTTCGTCATTGAAAAAATGGCGATTGGCAGTGTTTGAAATCCGGGACCGGTTGTAAAGTAGCTGATGATAAAATCGTCAAGCGACAGTGTAAATGCCATAATCATGCCGGTAACGATACCGGGACTTATGGAAGGGAGCACTGCCTTAAAAAAGGACCTAAGCGGAGTACAGCCGAGGTCTTGCGCCGCCTCGGCGAGGTGGGGGTCGGTTTGACGGAGCTTGGGCAACACAGAAAGAATAACATAAGGCAAATTGAAGGTGACATGCGCAATCAGTATCGTTCCAAACCCCAGTATCCCCTGCCTACCGATTACCCTGCCCATAAACACAAATAGCAGCATCATGGAAACGCCGGTTACTATCTCGGGGGTCATCATCGGTATATTGGTCACCCCCATGACACTTGAACGAAATAAGTTTTTTTTCCATTTGTCAATACCCACGGCCGCCGCAGTGCCGATAACCGTTGCAATCAATGCCGATGCTACTGCGAGAATCAATGTGTTGTAAAGTGCTTGCATGATATTTTTGTTGCTAAACAAAACCGCATACCAACGCAGGGAAAACCCCGCCATCAGCCCCGTACTGTTGGTGCTGTTAAAAGAAAATACAATCATCACAATAATCGGCGCATAGAGGAACAAGAAGATTAGGAAGGTGTAAATCTTTGAAGGGAGTTTCATATGACCATCCCCTCCCCCTCAGTGGTAAACTTGGTCAAAAATGCCATGCTAAACAGAATGAGCACCATGAGTACAAGCGATATGGATGCGCCTAAATTGTAGTTGTAAGATTGTTGAAATTGCCGCTCTATTACATCGCCAATCAAATCAAAGGAACCGCCGCCAAGCTTTTGAGAAATATAGAAGGTACTGACAGATGGCACAAATACCATGGTAAGCCCGGATGCGATCCCCGGCATGCTCAGGGGTAAAATCACCTTGCGCACGACGTCCAAACGGTTGCCGCCCAAATCCTGTGCCGCTTCAATCACGCTTTTATCAAGCTTTGCCATGACGGAATACAAAGGCAAAATCATAAACGGCAGAAAATTATAGACCATACCGAGTATGACAGCCCCCGGTGTGTTTATCATACGAATGGTACCGATGCCAATTTTGTTCAGGAAAGTATTGATGATACCCGTATCTTGCAAAATCGCCATCCAAGAATATGTGCGAATCAAAAAGTTCATCCACATCGGCAGCATAACAAGCGCAACCAAGGTTCGCTGAGCGTTTGAAGATGTTTGCGCAATGATGTAAGCAATCGGGTACGCCAAAACTAGACATATAATTGTAGCCAAAACCCCAAACCAGATAGAACGCAGAAAAGTATCGGTATATTTGGCGAGTTCTGTTATGTTTTCAAAAGTAAATGCACCGGCAGAGTTTGTAAAAGAGTAATAAATAACGAAAAACATCGGTGCGACGATGAAAAGAACAGACCACAAAAGATAAGGTGACGCGACAAGTCTGTTGCCCAAGGAGGTCTTTTTATTCAATCTTCTACCTCCTCATTCACATCGGAAAGCTCGTCAAACTCCTCGCTGAAAGAGCTGTAGTCGCCGAACACGCCGGAATAAACCGATTTCTTCATAATGTGTATATCGTCCGGTGTGATCAGCAGACCTATTTCCGAGTCCACTTCTTGATAGTCGGTAGACTGAATCATCCATTTGTAGTCTTTAATGTCCACTATAATTTCAAAATGCACGCCTTTGAAGGTAATGGAAGTCACGGTGCCCTTGAGCATTCCTTGCTCTGCAGGAACGACTTCCACATCCTCGGGGCGCACTACAACGTCGACAAGCTCATCTTTTTCAAATCCGGAATCAAGGCATTTGAAACGATGACCGGAAAATTCGACAAAAAGGTCCCGGCGCATAATACCGTCCAAAATATTGCTTTCCCCGATAAAATCGGCAACAAAAGCATTTTTAGGCTCGTTGTAAATATCCTGCGGTGTACCGATTTGCTGTATAACACCGCTGTCCATCACCACAATTGTGTCGGACATGGACAGTGCTTCTTCTTGGTCATGCGTTACATATATAAACGTGATGCCAAGACGTTCCTGAATGCTTTTTAATTCCGCTTGCATATCTTTGCGCAGTTTTAAGTCAAGCGCACCAAGCGGCTCGTCGAGCAGTAGAACACTTGGTTCGTTCGCCAGTGCACGGGCAATGGCAACCCGCTGCTGCTGACCGCCGGAAAGCGAATTCACATTACGCTTCTCAAACCCTTTCAGATTAACCAAGGCAAGCATATCGTTCACTTTGGTTTTTATCTCTTTTTCGGGCATTTTTTTGACCCGCAAACCGAAAGCTACATTTTCGTATACATTCAGATGTGGAAAAAGAGCGTAGCGCTGAAAAATGGTATTAACATGTCTCTTATGAGGCGGAACTCCGTTCATATTCTTATTTTCGAATATCACTTCACCACTATCCGGTTCCAAGAATCCGGCAATGATCCTTAAGGTTGTTGTTTTGCCGCAACCGGAAGGACCGAGCAGTGTTAAAAACTCTTTGTCTCGGATATACAGATTTAAGTCCTTAAGGATCTGTTCCTCACCAAAACTCAATGAAATATTTTTGAGATCAATAATAATTTTTTCTTCCAATTATGCAACTCCTTTCAAGTTATGCATTGGCATTGCTATAAGGTTTACCAATTATGTAGATACAAATATAAATAAATTGACCCTAAAAGTCAATACATCTTTGCAAAACAACGTGTGGATTCGCGTTTAATCATAAACTTTCTTGTTTTCGCTCCTTATATCTCAGATTTACTCTGTATTACTCTGTTTTAGCATTATTTGTTGCGTTTAAGCATTGGTAAAGTATTTTTAAAAAATACAGTTTTTCGCTTGCAATAATCCGGTATCTATGTTATTATTTCACCTGTTATCCGGGTGTGGCGCAGTTGGTAGCGCGCTTGACTGGGGGTCAAGAGGCCGTGAGTTCAAGTCTCGCCACTCGGACCAATTCGAGTGTTCATTACAAAAGTGATGAACACTCGTTTTTTGTTTTAAAATCAACTGTTCAAATGAATTTTTATTGCAAGCAAACTATAAATTGCCCACTCAAATCGAACGATACCCTCTATTGTCATATTATTATACCATATATCGGAGACAAAATACAGAAATATCCCTCCCAATCGCATTGAAAACGATTGTAATCCAAGCTTGCGTTTGCTATACTGATTATGAAAATATGGCAAAAAACTATATTTTTAACCTGACAGTCCTTCGATATTCAAGACGTTTTCATTCGTGAATAGTTTAGATTTGGAGGTTGACAATGAACACAATTTTTATCAAACGTCAAAAGGATGCACTGCGCAGAATGGGCGGTATTCTGCTCTCGTTCCCAAAACTGCTCAGCACGGGCAGTTTTGTCAAGCTTGTTGCGGCAATTATTGTTTTTGCACAGCTTTGCGGTGCTTTGCTTTTTGACACCCCAACGCAACCCGGCGGGCCGGAGTTGGACATGAGCAAGTTTACGCTGACTTGGTCTGATGAGTTTAATGATGGCGTCTTTAATAAAACCGATTGGTCCGGGCATTACTGCTGGGGCGATAACGGAACATGGCCTCGTGATACATCCTTTTGGAACAGAGGGCAAGTAAGTTTTCGTGAAGGCAACCTGATTATGAGTGCGTCATACCTTGAGAATGGTCCTGTTGGCCCGGAAGGACCTTATGGACCCGCTTACTACTCTTATGGTATGGATACCAACCCATGGACAGACGGGCCAACCAAGCCGGGATTTGAGCAGCTTTACGGTTATTTTGAGATGCGCTGCATTTTGCCCAAAGGTCCCGGCTTGAACCCCGCCTTCTGGCTGTTATCTGACGGGATGTTTGACACCGACCCGGATGGAGGTCTCACAGACGGCGGCGTTACCGGGGCGGAGATCGATGTTTTTGAAACCAAATATAAAAAAGAGCGACTCTTTAACGATTCGATTTATCACACCATTCATGTTGACAGCTATGACGCTTACCACCGTTCGGAGATGCAAGGTCATTTTTATGCGAAGAAGCCTTATGAGGAATACAATACATACGGGTTCGAGTGGAGTCCGGATGAATACATTTTTTATATAAACGGTGTGGAATCAGCCAGAACAAACTTTGGCGGCGTTTGCCAAGTGCCGCTATATCTTATTATCTCACTGGGTATTGGTGATAATATAGGGGATAACAAAGAACTGCCGGCCGAATTTATTGTAGACTATGTAAGAGCTTATCAATACAACGACCTGATTTAGAATGGAGAGCCGCAATGAAAATTTATAAAACCGTTACCGATTTAATTGGCAAAACCCCACTGCTTGAATTGGTAAACTACAAAAAGCAGAGCAAGCTTCATGCCACGATTTTAGCAAAGCTTGAATCTTTCAACCCTGCCGGATGTGTGAAGGAACGAATTGCTAAGGAAATGATTGATGTCGCACAAACAAACGGTTTGTTAACACCGGATTCCGTTATTATTGAACCAACAAGCGGAAATACGGGCATAGGCCTCGCCTGCGTCGCCGCCGCTCGCGGTTATCGAGTTATCCTCACCATGCCGGAAACGATGAGTATAGAAAGAAGAGACTTATTAAAGGCGTACGGCGCTGAACTGGTCTTAACAGACGGTGCCAAGGGGATGAAAGGCGCTATGGCACGAGCAGATGAACTGGCGGCAGAAATCCCGAACAGTTTTATTCCCAATCAGTTTACCAACCCTGCTAATCCGGATGCGCACCGTAAAACAACCGGCCCCGAAATTTGGGAGGATACCGACGGAACGGTTGATATTTTTGTTGCCGGTATTGGTACGGGTGGCACTATTACGGGTGTCGGCGAATACTTAAAATCCAAAAATCCCAGTATAAAAATCATCGCTGTTGAGCCCGCCGACTCCCCTGTTTTATCAAAGGGCGTCGCAGGTCCGCACAAAATACAAGGGCTTGGCGCAGGCTTTGTGCCCGAAGTGTTAAACACTACGATTTATGATGAAATCATCACGGTTGAAAACGAAGCTGCTTTTGAAACCGGCAGAACAATTGCAAAAACCGAAGGCATTCTCGTCGGTGTTTCCTCCGGTGCGGCGCTTTGGGCCGCTGCTGAGGTCGCGAAACGTCCGGAAAACGAAGGGAAGACGATTGTCGTTTTATTCCCGGATACCGGCGAAAGATATCTTTCAACCGCAATGTTTAATTTTTAGTTTGCATGACATAGTTAGCATGACAACAGAACATTTTCTGTCTAAACAGAGGAGCGGCATTAGCCGCTCCTCTGTTTTTTATCTGCTGTTTCGCTTGTCCGCTATTCCATGAATGTATAGTTCAGCCGTCCATATGGCGCGCTATCTCCGGTCGTGTAAAAAGAATAAGGATCATAAATATTGCAGTTGTCTGCCCACTTAAACTGTATATTCATTTTAGTTGTTCGTACCCCCAATAAAGCTCTGTCGACACGGAGCATTATCTTATTGCCTTGTGTTACAAAATTGACAGTTCCGGCGGGCTCGAAAGCCGTGCCGTTAAACCTTTGGATGGTTGCTTTGTTGTCTGAACCCCAGCGATTTATCAAGTAATCGTAACCGTTCATAGTCGGATTGACAACGCCCATGCCGATCAGCAGATTCATTGAGTTGTCGTTGGATAAAGACTGTAATGCCTCAACGGTGTCCACATAGAAGTAAAGATATTGGCTGTCTTTGGCCGCCTTGACTGTTTTAATATCATTTCTGCCGCTTGAATCAACATATTGCAGTCTGCCGAATCCGGCACAGTTCCTGTCCACTATGTCGTTTGTATAATCTTCGTAAGAAGCGATTTTCGGATTGTTCCATTGCTCAAAACCACCGTTAGGATCAATCGTCACATCTTCTTTGCTCTGCTTTTTTGCAACGGTGCCCTTGAATTTTGCAATATAATTAACAAGCTGCATATAGTAATTGTCGCCAAGCAGACCGTTCATTGGCTCCACATCACGGCTGTTGGCCATATCGGCGCAATCAACAAACACAACCGGTTCTCCCGGATACGCCGGTTGCCTTTGCGCCACCCACTCATTGAAACCGGTGACAAAAACAACATCCGGGTCAAAAGAAATTGCAAAATCCCACTGCTCGGCGAAATTATAGCCGTGTAAGACAGCACTTGGGGTTGCGTCATTTGCACCGCTGTGCCAATTCCTGCTTCTGTCATTTGCGCCGTACCATGCTGTTGCGCTAAAACGGCAGGTTGCGGAATGTTGTGCTACGGAAACGTTCATTAGTTCTCGTTTTAACCCTTTTCCGTAAACAGCTTCGTACGTTAGAGAACGGTCAAACTCCATCCAAGGGAACCCGTCCGCATTACGGTCTTTGTTTGGCCACTGGTTTGCCTTAATCCGGAAGAAGTTTTTGACATCTTCGCGAAGAACCGTGTCATCTGCCTTGCCGATAATCATTGGCTTATCGTCCCATTTAAACCAAAGCTCGCTCAGGCGCGGGTATCGGGCTATCAGCTCTGCGTTGTTATAAAGCTCAGCATATATCTTGTTCATTTTTTCGCCCGAGGCACTATTAGTATAGCAAGCAATTTGCGGAACATCCCAGCCTTTTAACAGGTATTCATACCAAATACCGATCAAATCTTTGACCCTGTCAGCATAGGTGACGGCATTTGTCGTATCAAGCACAATAAAATCAACGCCGGCATCCGTGAGCATTTGCAGGTGTTTGCGCATGACCCAGGTATCTTGCGAGGCGTAATACCCGAAAAGCGGCTCGCCCCAGAAGTGATGCTCGTAAAGTCCTCCGCCTCCGGACGCAAGCCAGTTTTCTTCGGACAGAATTGCATCGGGATGTTCGGATACTATTTTGGTATTGTCATAAGGGCCGCCCGTCCCGTGAACGCCTTGCCAGAGGAAATAGAATAGACCTACTTGCTTTTTAGAGGAGGCACCGGACGAAGTGATTACTCTGCCAAGCGAATCGACACACGCAAGAGAGCCGTTTTTATTCATAACAATATCCCCTTTGCCGGAGATTCCGAAAAAGTTCATCAGTACAAGCATAACCGATAGCAAGAACGAGAAGATTTTTGTAAGAAACGCGGTCATTTTTTTTCGCCTCCTAATTTGATGCAGTTCAGTCCTCTATTGCCGCTTTACGCGAGTTGATTGCTTTAAATATAGTCATATCAAACTTTGCTTGGCGCTCATAGGTATACAGCCCGTTTTGCTCCTGTTCCACATCATATAACTGTGTATAGCAAAAGCCGAAGAGGCATTCATTGTCGAGCTGTGCATCCGTTAACCCCTTGTAGCGCTCGATGAATTCCTGCTCTGTCTTTGGTGCGTTGCCATAACCCCAGCCTTTGCCGCCGTCGACACGCCATCGAATACCTCCATATTCGCTGACAAAAACAGGCTCACCGTTATACACTTGCCTAATATCGCGGCTGTTAACATTTTGATATAATTCGCCATCTTCCGCCAAAGCGCCATAATGCTCTTTGAAGGTAACAGGGTTTTGATCATAGTCATGCACATCAAAAATATCGGTTACCACATGATAGTTGCCGCTTGTGTCAATACATGGGCGGGTTTTATCAAGTAGTTTTGTTGTGTTGTATGTGATTCTCAGCAGGTCGTCTATTTGCCGTCTCCCCTGCACATCCCAAGTTTCATTAAACGGGCACCAGCCGATAATTGCGGGATGGTTGAAATCCCGCTCCACGACCTCACACCACTCGGGTAAAATACTGAACACCGCTTCGGCACTAGAATGGTCTACACCCCAATTCGGGTATTCGCCCCATACGATATAACCAAGCCTATCGCAATGGTAAAGGAAGCGCGGCTCAAATACTTTTTCGTGCAGCCTGGCCCCATTAAATCCCGCTGCTATGGAAAGCTCTATATCTTTTATTAAGTCGTTTTCTGTGGGCGCGGTATAGATCCCTTCCGGATAAAAGCCTTGGTCCAGCACAAGGCGCTGAAATACAGACTTTTCGTTGATGAGAAATTTCATACCCTGCAACCGAGTATTACGCAGTCCAAAATAGCTGCTGACCTTATCCTCTTCAAAAGAAAGCTCTAGGTCATACAGGCGCCCGTGCCCGACTTCCCACAAATGTTTTTCTCGAAGGTCAAGGCAAACAGAAATTAAACCGCCGTTTGAATTTATTTTACACTCACCCATTGGCTTGTCTTCATAAAAGGCAGCCGCCCTAAAGGTTCCGCTGCCAACAAGCTCTGCTTGAATTTGCAAAGTGCCATTCAGTTGGTCCGGGTAATACTTTAAAGTTTTGATATGATTCTTGGGTAGGAACTCCAACCAAACCGTTTGCCAAATTCCTGTTGTTCTGGTGTAGTGACAGTCATGCGAATTATACAATTCAGACTGCTTGCCTGAAGGAATCAGAAGACTGCGTGTATCATCCTTGGCGCAAACCGTTAGAACATTATCACCCTTCAACAGAGCATCCGTTATATCAAAAGAGAAAGAGGAATACCCGCCTTTGTGCGTACCCACAAGCCGGCCGTTGACATAAACAAACGTTTCATAATCCACCGCGCCGAAATGCAGAACAACCGCCTTACCGACCTCTTGAGCAGGTATTTCAAACGCTCGTCTATACCATACGGCGCTCATAAAATCTTTATGTTCCACGCCGGAAAGCTCGCTTTCCGGACAAAATGGCACGACTATACTACCGCATAAAGCCTTGGCGCTTTGCAGAGACCTTTCTTGTCCGCTGTTGCCATCATCCGCTTCAAAGCCCCATACACCGTTTAGGTTTAACCAGGAAACGCGCTCAAACTGCGGATTCGGATGTTCCGGGCGCGGAATAGTTGTTAACTCAGTCATTGATTTTGTTCCTTTCTTCGTAACCCCTATCGCTTCTCCATTGCTTCTCGTGACGCAGTCACGCTTCTCAATCGCTTCCTTAAAAATAAGTTGCTTCCAACATTGCACATATTGCATGGTAGACGGGCATTGTCAATTCTTGCACTTTGAACGTTTCGTCCTCCGACATGCGGATAGAAGCCGTGCAAAGTTCGCTCATTTTGCTTTTATTACTACCGGTGATGCCGATGCTTTTTCTGCCAATTGCAGCGGCTGTTTTTACGGCGTTAACGATGTTTGCGGAGTTGCCCGATGTACTTAACGCAACGAGTACATCAGGGCTGTTTTTTGCATAGCCCCAAACCTGCTGTGCATACACCATATCCGACGACACATCGTTAGAATATGCGGAAATTAAAGCGGTTTGACTGGTTAAGGATATTGCCGGAATAGCGCCTTGCAGGCGTGAAGCAAGATAAGCGCCGTTGTCAATATCCTTGAACAACTTTATCGAGGCGTCGGACAGTGATCGCTTGAGCAAGAACCCCTTCATGAGCTCACCGACGATGTGCTCACTGTCGGCTGCGCTGCCGCCGTTACCGCACACAAGAATTTTTCCGCCGTTTTCGTAACATTCACACAGTAATCGGAATGCCAAACAAATGTCCTCACGCGTGGATTCAAGGCAAGGGTATCTCTGTAACAAATCATCCAGTAGTCCTGCAGGTTTTTCCATAGAAGCTTCCTTTCTTGTCAGCAAGTCATGTTAACTGCTGTTTATCGGTTGCTCAAAGCGACACCAAGCGCAGCATAATCGCCGATAGCATTGCCAAGTTTTGACGGTAATATTTTACAACAGTCAAGAGCCATTCCTAACGCTTCAACTTGAAGTGCTTTTTCCATTGACTCTACGAGCAACTCGCTTGAACGTTCAAATATACTGCCAATTACAATAGCCTGCGGGTTTAGGATGTCAATGAGCACTGCCAACCCACGCCCGAGATATTCACCGCATATGCTATATATTTCAGTGGCGAGTTTATCGCCGTCTTTTGCCGCCATTGCAATTGATTTTGCGGTGATGTTTTTAAGGTCATCTTTGTTTTTACATAATGCTTGCGGTTCGTTTTTTCTCAGCTTTTCCGCTATGATGGATTGTGCCAACCTTGCTATGCCTCCACCGCTGCAGAAGCCTTCAAAGGACCCTGCCTTGCCATAACCGACAGGTCCGGTTTCGGCCAGACGAATATGCCCAACTTCACCGGCCATATCGTTCGTGCCGGTATAAAGTTTACCGTCTAAAATCAACCCCGCACCCATACCGGTACCAAAGGTTAGAAAAATCATATTGTTGTAGCCTTTCCCCGCACCGAAACGCCACTCGGCAAGTGCGCAGGCATTGGCATCATTTTGTAAATATACGGGGACCCCATACCTTGCATTGAACAACTTGACGATAGGTACACCGTCCCAATCGGGCAAATTCGGTGGGGTGTATATGATACCCTCTTTGCTGCTTAACGGGCCGCCGCAACTAATGCCGATTGCAGTCAAATCCGACGCACTCAGCTCGTTGCGAAGCAGAACTGCGTCACAGTCTGTAAAAAACTCATTGATTACCGATTGCCAACCTCTTTCTTGATCTGTAGGAAAGCTGAGTTTATCAATAATAAAGGCGTCAAGGCTACCTTCCGGGATGTTCCCTTGCCCCAAAACTACAGCGCATTTTGTACCGCCTATGTCAAGCCCAAGTGAATATTTCATTAAGATTTACACCTTTCTACTACGATGAACAAATTATAACCAATCGCAGGCTAAGTGTCAATAAAAGTTAGATTGGGTACAATGAGAAACAATGTGTTAATTTCTATGTATTTTTAGAAAAGGCATTGACAATCCTTAACATCATCGTTATACTGGATATAGACTTATATCTATATCATAGATTTGCATCTATGTCAGGAGTGAGAAACAGTGAACCCGGTCAACTACTTACCAATATTTAAAGCATTGGCAGATGAAACCCGTTTCAGCATTGTAAAACTACTGACGCAGGGTGAACAGTGCGGGTGTGATATTCTCGAACATTTCGATATCACCCAGCCTACGCTTTCCTACCATATGAAGGCGTTGTGTGACAGCGGCCTTGTACAGGGACAGCGGGACGGCGCTTGGGTCAGATACTCCTTAGATAAAATTGTACTGGAAAGCGTCCAAGCTTTGTTTTCGAGTTTCTGCCGGACCGATGCCGAAAATCTGCCAAAAGCCGACTGCCGTGAGCTTTGTGACTAAAGGCAAGCGCAGCTACAAGCAAGGAGTTCACCAATGGATAATGTGCCTAAACACGACCACACGCATAACCATGTGGATAGCAACGTAACAGGAATAAAGTTGCTGTTCATCATCGTCTTAAATTTCGCCACCACTGCCGCGCAGGTAATCGGCGGCCTCGCATCGGGCAGTTTATCTTTAATCTCCGATGCGCTGCACAACTTCAGCGACGGCGTCTCTATTATTATCAGCTACTTGGCCCTGAGCATTGCCCGCAAAAACAAGGATGCGAGCAAAACGTTCGGTTATAAGAGGGCAACCATCTTAGCGGCGTTGCTTAACTCCTCGGTTCTTATTGTTATTGCCGCTTTTCTGTTTAAAGAAGCGTATGAGCGGTTTTTAAACCCGCAGGTTATAAACGGCAGTCTGGTTATCTGGGTTGCGCTGGCGGGGCTACTCGCAAATATTATCGGTGTTGTTTTGCTGCATAAAAACGCGAAGGGCGATATGAACTTAAGAGCTTCTTACCTACACCTGGTTAGCGACTCCCTATCCTCGGTCGGAGTCGTTATTGGCGGTATTTTGATTTATTTTTTCAAGATCTACTGGGTCGATCCTTTGCTGACGGTGCTCATTGCTCTTTATGTGATTACCGAAAGCTATAAGATTGTAAAAAAAGCGGTTCACATCCTCATGCAAGGTGTGCCGGAAAACATTGATACGAGTGAAATTATAAAAGAGCTTGAAAAGATTAAAGCAATCAATGACGTGCATCATGTCCATGTTTGGAGTTTGGATGAAAAAAATCTAAATTTTGAGGCACACATCACTATTAATGACATGCTCTTGAGCGAAGCGAACAAGATTAGCGAAGACATTGAACACGCCCTTACACAATACGGTATTAACCATGTGACCATACAGTTCGAATGCGAATGCTGCAATGGGGACTGTTATAAATAAGAAGGAGAACAAATCAACATGAAAAATTCAACAGATTCACAAACAAAAAACAATCTAGCCCTTAAAATTATCATCCCCGTACTGCTTGTTATCGTTGTCGCAGGAATATGGGCGGTAAAGAATGCACAGCAAAAGAAAGACCTGACCAATGATACCACGATCGTTAAAACCGATGCTCAAGGCAACACCCAAGCCGGCGGTAATCCCGACTTCGCGTACGCCGTCACGGGTGACTTTAATGTTGAAAAACTAAAATCTTACGGGCTGCCCATTATTATTGAATTCGGCGCCGATTGGTGTGCTCCTTGCAAACAAATGAAGCCAATTGTCACAGCACTCAATAAGGAATTGGTTGGAAAAGCTATTGTAAGATATATTGATACGGACAAGTATGGCAGTTTGCTGAGTGATTATAATTTCCAGTATATTCCTACTCAGCTTTTCATCAATGCCGACGGAACTCCGTACAATCCCGCAAATGCCGCAAAAATTCAAATGGATTTGCATTACGACTCCGTTACAAATGAACTCGATTACACAACGCACACCGGCACACTGACAAAGCAAGAACTGCTCAGCATTCTGGAAGAAATGGGTATGAAATAATGCAAACGATGATAAATGATTGGCTGAAGGCGCTTTCAGACATAATCTCCGCCAACATTTTGTTGGCTCCCCTGCTAGCCCTTCTTGCAGGCGTGCTGACCTCTTTTACGCCTTGTGCGCTTTCCACCGTTCCGCTGGTTATCGGATACGTGGCCGGAACCGGACAAAAGAATACAAAACGGGCGTTCGCATTGTCTGCCACTTTTGCCGCAGGGATGTCTATCACGTTTACAGCGCTCGGTGTTACGGCATCACTGCTGGGTAAATTCATGCAGAGCGCCGGTAAGTGGTGGTTCTTGGTTCTGGGTGTGCTCATGGTGCTCATGGCGCTGCAAACGTGGGAAGTCTTCAACTTCATCCCATCCACGAATGCCATTAGCAAAAATAAGAAGCGCGGATTTGCAGGTGCTTTGATAGCCGGTATTTTAGGCGGCCTGTTCGCTTCCCCTTGCGCAACACCCGTGCTCGTCGTGCTCCTAGCTTTTGTCGCAAAAGAAGCCAGAATTCTGTTGGGTGTTTCACTGCTACTGCTTTATTCACTTGGCCACAGTACGCTCGTTTTGATTGCCGGCACTTCTGTCGGCTTTGTTAAAAAGCTGTCGGCAAACGAAAAGTACGGAAAATTCAGCACTGTGTTAAAGGTTCTTATGGGATCCCTCATTATGATGATAGCGCTTTATATGTTTTACCTCGGGTTTTAAAAAAGGAAAAAACAGCCGACAGATTTGGATTTATCCGTATCTGTCGGCTGTTTCTATTAAACGCTATAGGGTACTTAATACTGATCTTTCATCAAAACCACAGGTAAAAATCAAACCGAGTTAATCAGTTTGTCGACATCATCGTTATGGCCAAGAACCATCAGATTTTCGTCTGCCAAAAACACATAGTCCGCTTTGGGCATTGGTTTTAAGTCCTGTGAATCTTTTGGTTTCGTTGCCAGCACACTCACATTATAGCGGGTGCGAACACCAACTTCGCGTAAGGTCTTGCCTATCCATTTTTTAGGTACCGGGATTTCATAAAGCGAATAGTTGGAAGTAATCTAAAAATAATCAAGGACGGACTTTGAGCTAAGCTTAACCGCAAGGCGCTTCGCCATATCTTTTTCCGGGTAAATTGTCTCGTCTGCGCCAACGAGCTTCAGCAATTTCGCATGGGAATCGCTGTCCGCGCGAGATATGATGTGCCTGGCTCCCTTTTCACTGAGCAAAGCTGTGACCTCAAGCGAATTTTGAAAGTTGTCGCCAATGGCAACAATACATTCGTCAAAATTCCTTACCCCTAAAGATTCAATATACGCTTCATTCGTATAGTGCCCTATCTCTGCGTTGGGCACACAGCTTAAAACATCGTTCACCCTGTCTTCATCAATATCAACAGCGAGGATGTCATTTTCATCGTATTCACTGAGTTTTTTCGCAAGGTGTTTCCCGAAGCGGCCAAGACCAATAAGCAGGATGGATTTCACACTATTACCTCCGTTTAATAAGTGGTTGTCTAACCAACCATAATCTTTTCAAGTGGTTGTTTTGAAAGCTCTGCGCCTGCGTTCGAATGAATTGCGTAGATAATTGTAAGACACCCGACACGCCCAAAATACATAAGGAAAGTCAAAATAAGCTTCGATGAAATACCAAGTCCGGGCGTTATCCCCGTGCTCAGCCCCACCGTGCCGATTGCAGAAGCAGATTCAAAAAGCGACTCCGTCATTGTAAACCCGTCAATAACTGAAATCGACATCGCAGAGAAAAAGAAAAGGACGAGATAGATACTAACGATGGTAACCGCACTTCTTAAAACACTGTCATCAAGTCTTCTATAAAATATTTTTAGTTCAGAACGTCTTTTTGCCACGGTAACAGCGTTCAAAACAAGCATAGCAAATGTCGTCGTTTTTACACCGCCGGCCGTAGAGCCGGATGAACCGCCGATAAGCATTAGGACCATCATCAAAAACAAAGTGCTTTCGTGAAGCATACTGATAGAAACCGAATTAAAGCCTGCCGTTCTCGGTGTAACCGCCTGAAAAAAAGAATTCAGCACTTTTTCAAAAATATTCATACTCTCAAAGGCAGAGGCATTGTATTCTATTGCGAAAATCATTGTCGTGGCGGAAACAATAAGGAATAATGTTGTTGCCATGACAATTTTAGTGTGAAGTTTGTATTTTTTCCATTTGAATCTGTTGGTTTTCAAATCATCCCAAACGAAAAATCCCAGTCCGCCAAGAATAATCAGTGCCACTACCGTTAAGAGCACAAGTGGGTCATGGTTAAACGTAGTCAGCGATGAGCTTGGTTCCACGATACCCATTAAATCAAAACCCGCATTGCAAAAAGCCGAGACACTGGTGAACATTGAAAGATATAATCCTTTGCCAAGTCCAAACTGCGGACATAGCCTAAACGCCAGCAACAGCATCCCCAACGCTTCAAACAGCAAAGCGCCGCTGATAACAAAACGGGTTAGGCGGACAATTCCGCCGACTTTCGGTGCGGAAATTGACTCCTGCATCATAACACGTTGACTGAACCCTATTTTTTTACCAGTAAATGTGATGATCATAATGGCCAATGTTACAAACC
>JAAYFA010000359.1 GCA_012728445.1 Clostridiales bacterium
CAGCAAACAAAATTTCTTTTTGAGTGAATGCATTAAGAATGGCCGAGTCTTCATCCATCAAGACGAACTTGAGGTTCTTTGTTCCGAGATTCTTGTAATCCCAATAATTTTCATTTTTGGTGTAAATAATATGTGAACCGGGAACCCATTCGGTCATTTTGTAGGGGCCGTTGCCGATGTATGTGGTTACGACCGTTGCCCACTTTTCGCCGTTTGCTTCAATGAGGTCTTTGCGTACGGGAGAAAATGCCGGGAATGCGCAAAGCTCGAGAAAATACGGTGTTCTGGTCGTCAGTGTCACAACAAGTGTTTTATCATCTGTTGCTTTGACATTAAGCACTTTTTCTATGGGTTCTTCGCCTTCTTTAGGTTCTGGGACGTCATAACCGTCAATTACGTCAAACATGTACTCGTAGTCTGCGGCCGTAGCGGGGCTCACAGCACGGTTCCATGAATAAACAAAATCTTCAGCTTTGAGTGCCGTTCCATCGCTCCATTTGAGGTCGTCGCGCAGGGTAAAAGTGTAGGTCTTTCCATCATCGGAAAGAGTATGAGATTTCGCTTGGCCGTAAATCGGTGTGCCTTGTTTATCGAGTGTCATTAATCCCTCAAAGGCGTGGATAATCAGTGTTGCGCCGTCAACAGAGGAGTGCAAGGCCGGATCAATCGTGTCCGGATCGGGCCCGACACACACATTGAGCGTTTCCACGGTTGATTTCTTGGGTGGTGCGTCGTCTTTGTTGCAGGCAGGGAGAAGAATTAGGCCAATCATGAGTACTGCCATAATCAGTGCGAGCTTTTTTTTCATTTTTCATTCCTCCTAAATTTTTATTATACAACACTATATTTGAAAACAGGATTAACGGCCGATAATCGCATCTCAAATATGAATGTTACAACCAAAACCTGATGCTGTCTTATTGAACTTTATCTAAATTATGACACGCCGCAAAATGACCCGGCGATATTTCTTTAAGTTCAGGCTCCGTTTGCGAACATATCTCCGTCGCATAACGGCAGCGGGTTCTAAATCTGCAGCCGCCTGGTGGATTGAGAGGGCTTGGCACATCCCCTTCTAAAATAATCCTTTTGTTTTTGCGGCTTTGTATAGGGTCCGCAATCGGGATAGCCGATATCAATGATCTTGTATAAGGATGCACACTGTGAAAAATTAATTCGTAGTTGTTGGCAAGCTCTACTATTTTGCCAAGATACATAACGCCAATACGGTTGCTGATGTGCTTGACAACACTCAGCTCATGCGCAATAAACAAGTAAGTCAGTCCCATTTTCTCCTGAAAATCTTCAAACATGTTAATGACCTGCGCTTGAATGGATACATCCAGCGCGGAAATGGGTTCATCACATACAATAAACTCCGGGTCGACCGCCAATGCCCTTGCAATGCCGATTCTTTGCCGCTGCCCACCGGAAAATTCATGTGGATACCTGTTGGCGTGCTCACTGTTTAAACCGACACGCTCAAGCAACCCAATAATTTTATCGTTTCGGTCTTTTTTTGTTGGTGCCAATTTGTGAATGTCGATACCTTCGCCGACAATATCACTCACCGTCATGCGCGGGTCAAGGCTCGCATAAGGGTCTTGAAATACGACTTGCATTTTTCTTCTGTAAGGGAACATATCTACATTCGTAATATCTTTACCGTCATAAATAATCTTGCCGCCTGTCGGTTCATGCAAACGAATAATGGTTCGGCCAATTGTCGTTTTTCCGCAACCGCTTTCGCCGACAAGACCAAGTGTTTCTCCACGGTCAATATACAAACTGACGTCGTCTACAGCCTTTACATATTTCGGCTTAAAGGGACTGCCGCCTACGTGAAAATACTGTTTTAAGTTTTGAACTTCCAATAATTTATCAGCCATTATTTTTACCGCCTTGAACAAACTCTTCTTTTTGCAATAACCAGCAGGCGCTGTAATGGTCATCCGTGATTGCCGTGTATTCCGGCATTTGATTTAAACATATTTTCATCGTCTTATCGCACCTTGGCGCGAAAGGACATCCCTTGGGAACATTCAGCATATCAACCGGCGTTCCTTCGATTGCAATTAGCTTCGTGCGTTCCTTTTCATATAGTTTTGGTATACTGTTGAGCAACCCTTTTGTGTATTCATGTTTCGGATTGTAGAATATTTCGTCAACGTTGCCGTATTCGACAACCTTGCCTGCATACATGACAGCGATTTTGGAACACATATTTGCCACAATGCCCAAATCATGCGTAATCATGATAATCGTCATGCCAATTTTTTCTTTTAGTTCCATCATCAGTTCCAAAATCTGTGCTTGTATGGTTACATCAAGTGCAGTTGTCGGCTCGTCCGCTATAAGCAGTTTAGGTTCGCATGAAAGCGCGATGGCAATCATCACTCTCTGCCTCATGCCCCCCGACAGCTCATGCGGATATTGTTTGAGCCTTTTTTGTGGCTCATTGATCCCCACCAAGGTAAGCAATTCCAAGGCTCTTTCTTGCGCCTCCTTCTTGCTTTTCCCTGTGTGAAGGATGATGGCCTCGCAGATTTGATTACTGATAGTATATACCGGATTTAAACTCGTCATCGGGTCTTGAAAAACGATGCTCACTTCGTTGCCGCGCATATCACGCAACTGTTTTTCGGACATCTCATTAACCATGTGTCCGTTGAATTCGATGCTACCGCCAATCAGCTTACCCGGGTGGGCTGTTAAACCCATAATGGAATAGGCTGTTACACTCTTCCCGCTACCCGATTCCCCGACAATGCCTAAAACATCGCCTTGATTCAAGCTGATTGAAACGTCGTTGAGTGCCTTCACTTCACCCGCAGAGGTGAAAAAAGAAAGGCGAATATTTTTAATATCTAATAATACATTGCTCATTTTCGTGCCTCAGTTCTTAAGCTTCGGGTCAAAAGCATCGCGAAGCCCATCGCCTAAAAGATTGAATGATAGAATGATGATGCTGATCATTATTGCCGGTGCAAAAAGGCGGTAGGGGTAGGAGGTTAGGCC
>JAAYFA010000013.1 GCA_012728445.1 Clostridiales bacterium
CACCCCCTGCTACCACAACTTCCCCGGTAATCCCGCCACGGTGGAATACCGCGAAAGCCTTTATGTGGGCTACCGATATTATGAAAAGGCCGGCAAAGCCGTTGCTTTCCCCTTCGGATTCGGTCTTTCCTATACACAGTTTGCATATTCGGCACCGCGTGTCTCAAAAGATAAAATCAAGGATGACGAATCACTCACGGTAAGCGTTACGGTTAAAAATACAGGAACCAGCGCCGGTGCGGAAATTGTCCAGCTATATGTTGCTGCCAAGCAACCCCCTGTTTTCAGACCGGCAAAAGAGTTGAAAGGTTTTTCCAAAGTATTCCTTGAGCCGGGTGAAGAAAAAGAAGTTTCAATTGTACTGGAAAAAAGGGCTTTCGCATATTATAACACCGCTGTCAGTGATTGGCACGTGCAAAGCGGCAACTATGATATATGGGTCGGTGCTTCCTCTGCGGATATACGCTTAAAGCTCCATGTGGAGGTGGAAAGCACAAGGCCCGACGCCCTGTTACCCGACTATTCCGCCGCGCCGGACTATGGCACGGGCAACATCCTCACCGTCCCTGACAGTCAGTTTGAAAGCTTGCTCGGGCGCCCCATACCACCTACCGTAAAAGATAAAACCCTGCCGATTGTCATAACAGACAACTTTGAAAACGCCGCACACACCAAGTGGGGTGGCAGGATAAACCGACTTCTCCGGTTTGTCCTTACACATTTCAATAAAGGTCCGAATGCCGAAATGGTCAGAGGGCTTGCGGTGCAAACCCCCTTCCGCAGCTTTATTGCTATGAGCGGCGGCCTTGCGAACACAAAAATGATGGAGGGGCTTTTAAGGATTCTAAACGATGACAAAGCGGGCAAAGGCTGGCGCATGTTCTTAGGCAGGGTCCCCCACATCTTGCTCAATATCAGAAAGCTGTTGAAAACAGTCTAATTATAATTATTTGGAGGATGTCATGCAGTTTTTTAAACAAAAATCAACAAAACTCGCCGCCCTGTTCCTCGCACTTGTATTCCTGTTTTGTGCAACACCGCCCGGCATATTTTCCGCCCTGACAACGGTTCAAAAAGCGCCGCTACAAATCGCTCTTATTGCGGACACACACCATTACCCGCAAGTCCTCATGGGCAGCAAAGGCGCAGCGTGGGAAAAATATTGCAACGACAACGCAAACCAGTATAGGCAGTCTTCCGCCTTGCTTGACGCGGCGTTAAACGCTATTGCGGTGCATGCACAAGAAAACGGCTGCAAGTATGTGCTTTTACCCGGGGATTTAACAAAAGACGGCGAGTATGAAGGTCACGTGGAGATGGCCACAAGGCTTGAACAGTTTGAACTGGAAACGGGTATTCAAGTCATCGTGACCAACGGCAACCATGACATCAACAACAGCAACGCTTCAACTTTTGAAAACGACAAAATGGAACCCGCAAGACCCACAAGCCCGGAGGATTTCCGAGCCATTTACAGCAATTTGGGGTTTGACTTGGCCTGTAGTACCTATACCCCGCCCGCCGGAAAGAAAGCAGGCATGCTCTCCTATTCCGTGCCTCTCGACGGCGGCTACCGTCTGTTGGTTTTGGACGGCTGTAAGTATACGGCAGACAGTTCCTCCAAAGGCATAGATGAACATGAAACCGGTGGTCATTATTCGCCGGAGCTGTGGGCTTGGGCAAAGGCGGAGATGGCAGATGCCGCAAGCCGCGGTGAGACGATAGTCGGCATGACCCACCACAACATCATCAAGCAATTTGAAGTTCAACCTTCTATGTTCCAAACTTTTGTCATTGACAACTGGCTGGAAACGGCAGAAACGCTTGCGGACGCCGGTATGAAATATATGTTTACCGGGCATATGCACATGAATAATATTTCCGGCCACGTTTCCGACAAGGGCAATATCATCTATGACTGCCAAACGCCGTCGCTGACCGGTTTCCCAAACGGTTTTAGAGAAGTTTTGTTTGACAATACAGACCCCATCGTCAAAGCAACCTTTAACACCTTGGATGCGGATTGTGAACAGCCGATAATCGCAGAAGGCGTCACGTACGAGCAGCCCTACAAATACACCTTTTCCTTCGGTCAAACTTATGGCAATGACGGCCTTGCCGGTTTCGGCATCGGTATGGCAGACGGTTTTTTAAATGGTTTTATTGATGGAATCCAAAAGCAGGGCGGCTTATACGCCATGCTCACGAGTGCATCCTTTGATTTAGAGGGGATTCTTGACAATGCCATTAAAGGCGGCCTAGCCTTTGGTTCTTACGATGTTTTCACCGTTCGCAACATCATGAACTTTATTAAGGATTTGGCAAAACAAATCGACAGGGTGTATATAGACCACCCGGAAACGCTCTTGGACGTTGCTTACCAAGCCGCGGATAAGCTCGTTTCCCTAAAGGTGTCCGACTTGCCTTGCACGCGTTTTATCGACACCCTCGGTTTTGGTGACCCCGCTAAACCCGGAACCCTTGAAGACGCCGCCTACAGCGTGATTGCCACGATGTATGAGGGCAATGAGGATATAAGTGACGACCTGTTTTTACAGGATGTGATAGACTTTTTCCGTAACCGCGATGGGGCTGAAAAAACCTATCAACTGATTAAAGATGTTCTTTTAAATGACATCATTGAAGACAACATTTTAAACGTTCTGGACTTTAATCCGGGTACCTTGTTCCCTAATGACAGTTTCATCGCCGTGGTGGGCGATATTCTTGACGCAATACTTACCTTCCTCTTCCCCAACGCCAGAACCTTTTTAAACATCGTTAATTCTATCCTCGGGATTCTCCCGGCCGATTACAACAGCTTAGAAGGCATTGTTGACACCGTCGCCCGGGAATACCTCACGCAAAGCCAGTTTGACTCGCTGGGTGGCACCGTAGCGGACATCATCGAATGCCTGGTTGTCGACGAAGACCCCGGCTTTAAGATGGACAAAGACGTCACCTTAGCTTGCCCCCTGCCCGCTCCGGTCATTGCCACGCCGGCAAACTACCGCCTGCCCTCCCAAATAGCCGTCACTTTTGGTGACAAGGCGAACAGCACCCGCCTGATCAACTGGTTCACAAAATACAGTGTAACGGGTACGGATATTGAGCTGATTCCTTACAGCGTCAACCCGGTCTTTACCGGTAGCCCTACAACCGGTGCCGGTATTGAGTGCTCAAGCGAAAAGGTGTTGCGAGGCTACCCGGGAGCAGACCTTGGTATTACGGGCTTTTTGAATTACGACTTTTCACTTGTGCGTCACGGAGTTAAACTCACGGGGCTTTCGCCCGGGCAAAAGTATAGCTACCGTGTGGGGGATGCCGCAAAAGGTTGGTGGAGCCAGCCCGGCGTTATTGAACCCGCCGATAATACAGATGCCTTCACCTTTTTCCATATGACCGACCCACAATCACAAAATAAACTTCAGTACGAAGCTTGGTCCAATGTCGTTCATCAAGCGTTTAAACTCTATCCGCGCAGTAACTTCATCATGAGCAGCGGTGACTTGGTCGATAATCAAAAAAATGTCAAACAGTGGCAATGGCTCTTGGACACTGCTGCCGATAACTTGATGAGCACGGTGCTTATGCCCACAGCCGGCAATCACGAAGACAAGGGCTATACGCTGGATGAAAACTTCCTGTTGCCCACGGCACCGGAGCAGGACAGAGACAGCGGCGTCTACTATTCCTTCGACTACAACAACGTTCATTTTATGGTGCTCAACACTAATGATTTGAACGACAAAAACGAACTGAGCAAACAGCAGTTGGAATGGCTCAAAAAAGATGCCGCGGACAGCGATGCACAGTGGAAAATCGTGTCTCTTCATAAAGCAATTTATTCCAACGGTTCGCATTACAAAGACAAGGACGTTAAGGCCCTGCGAAAGCAGCTCGCATCACTCATGCCGGCACTCGATATCGACATCGTACTGCAAGGGCATGACCATGTTTATTTGCGAACGGATGCGATGAACGCCAATAAAGTTGTAAAGAATAAGACGGAATCCGTGAAATACCAAGGCCTTGATTACAAAGCCAAGCTTGACCCGGCCGGCTCTATTTATGTCGTCAGCGGCTGTGCCGGCGTTAAAAATTATTTGGCAAAAAGCAACTTCGCCACAGACTACATCTTCCCAAGAGCCGAAAAAATTGTTCCTATAGAAAACCCTGTTTTTTCCGCCATTCAAATTGACGGTTCCAACCTTTATTTTGACGCTTATACCGTGGATGGAGAAAAAACAAGCAGAATCGATAACTTTGCCATCAAAAAAGACGTCGTTTCAACCGATACGGATTCCGGCGGGGATAATCACGATGAGGGTAACATCGGGGGGAGCAGCACCGGTGGGAACAACATCAACGGGAGCAATATGGGGGAGAATGATATCGCCGGAAGCCCTATCGACCCGGCAGAAACCAACGGGGTAGACAAAAGCAGTGACGATACTAAAATCGAGCAGATTACAACAGTTCTCCCAGGACTTGCCAAAATCCCACAAACCGGCGACAAGGGTATTTATCTTTTTGCGATGCTGCCCGTAGCAATTTCTTTCTTTGTGGGCGCTTCCTTGAAAAAAAAGAAAACATCGAAACCCGTTTAAATGGCCTCACCGTTTTACGGTGGAGCTGTGTGCATATGATGAAAGGGGTGGAATCTAATGAAAAACAACTGCGCGATTATTCTTGCAGCGGGCGAAGGAACCCGCATGAAAACATCCAAGCCCAAAGTGCTGGCCGAAGTGCTTTTCAAACCCATGCTCGACTGGGTTGTGGACAGAACAAGGCAAAGCGGTGTTGAAGACATCTGCGTCGTTACCGGGCACCTGAGCGAAAGCATTGTCACCCACCTTGATGAAGGCATTGAAACTATTATGCAACACGAGCGCCTGGGCACCGGCCACGCCGTCATGCAGGCGAAAGATTTTATCGCCCGCCACGGTGACGCCAATGTGCTCGTGCTCGCAGGTGACGCACCACTTGTTGATGCCGCCTCCATCAGCTCTGCACTCAAACTGCATAAACGAGCCCTAAACGCGGCGACGGTTATCTCCGCTAAGGTGGAAAACCCTTTCGGCTACGGCAGAATTCTGCGCGACAGGGACGGGGCACTGCTGCGCATCGTGGAAGAACGGGATGCCACGGATGCGCAAAAGGCTATTACGGAAGTTAACTCCGGCGCCTACTGGTTCAAGGCGCAGGCATTACTGACTGCCTTGGAACAACTGCAGACCGCCCACAAAATGTCCCCGCCGGGCAAAAGCAAAGAGTATTACCTGACAGATACCATTGCAATCCTGGCAAAACTCAATTTAGATGTAACGGCCTTTGACGCCCGCACGAGTCATGTCGTACTCGGTGCAAATGACCGAGTACAGCTCGCGGCACTCAACGAAATTGCCCGCCGCGAAGAGCTGAATAGGCATATGTTAAACGGTGTGTCCATCCCTTGTGCGGATGGAATTATCATTGGCCCGGATGTGGAAATCGGTGCGGATACCCTCATCTTGCCGGGCAGCATTTTGCGCGGCAAGGTAACGGTAGGCACGGGCTGCACCATCGGACCAAATGCGCTGATTGAAAACAGCTTTGTGGGTAACGGCGTGTGCCTCAATGCGACGCAGTGTGCGGAATCCTCGGTTGCCGACGGGGCGCAAATCGGGCCGTTTGTGCGTATCCGCCCGGGCAGCACCATCGGCGCTTGCACGCGAATAGGCAACTTTGTTGAAATCAAGAACGCCAATGTCGGTGCGGAAACCAAAATTGCGCATCTTTCCTACATTGGCGATGCGGACGTCGTTCAAGATGTCAATATCGGCTGCGGGTGTGCGACGGTGAACTACACCGGTAAAGAAAAACACCGCACCGTTATCAAAGACGGTGCCTTTATCGGCTGCAACACAAACCTAATAGCGCCCGTAACGATCGGTAAGGACGCCTACACCGCGGCCGGCTCAACCGTCACGGAGGATGTCCCCGACAATGCCCTTGCTATTGCCAGAGCGAGACAAGTAAACAAAAAAGACTGGGTTAGCACCAAGAAGCCTTACAAAAGACAAAATGTATAATATTGAACCCTAAAACAGCCGTTTTATATTACAAAGAAAGAAGGGCACTAAAATGGAAAACGAAGAAACATCCCTTGTCGAGAACACCACACCGAGGGTTAAAAAGAAGAATAAAAAATCCTTACTTATCGGGTCCGCCGCAATTATTATTGTTGTCGTCGTCATCGTCGCCTTAATTGCCGGTTATATCGCCGGTAAGCCGACTGCGCAGGCGGGCTCCGTTTATGACGGCAGTTCCGTACTGACCTCTTATTACAACTCCACCACAACCACGGCAGAAAGCCTTTCGGAGATGTATGGTTTTAGCACCGGCGACGCAGAATCTTTGCGCAACGACAAGCCGGCATGGAAAGCATACAGTTTTGAAGTCGAAGTCAAGAATAAATCCAAAGAGCCCATCTCCATTTCCGCCTTTGACGTAAAAAACAACGGCAAAGACAACATCTGGCTGCAAATAAAAACCGCTGAAAAAATTGATATCATAGCCGGCAACACGCCAACAATTCTGATTACCGCTCTTGTCAACGGACGGGAAATTACCGCCGAAACCGCTATGCAAGAAATCAAAAAATTCAGTATAAAAATAATGTATTCAAAAACCCCCACCACAAGCCCCGACGGCAAGGAAAGCATTGAAACGAGCAAAACAATTCGTGTAAAGTAGGCCGCTGTAAGGCGGCAAGGAGTGGTTTTATATTTTAAATTTTCGCAGACGGTTTTCTGCGCCCGTTGGCGCGCCCGAATATCTTGTTGTTGGCCTGGGCAATCCCGGCAAAAAATATGAGTTTACCCGACACAACGTCGGTTACCTGTGCCTGGACGCTTTGGCACAAAAACTGCAGGCCAAGGTAAACCGTATAAAATTCAAATCGCTCACAGGCGAAGCAACGATAACCGGCCACCGCTGTCTTTTCATAAAACCCCAAACTTTTATGAATGACAGTGGAATCGCCGTACGAGAAGCGGCCGATTTTTATAAAATACCCGTCGAAAAAATCATTGTTATTTTCGATGATGTTTCGCTGTCCTGCGGTGCGCTGCGCATCAGAAGAAGTGGCACAGACGGCGGTCACAATGGATTGAAAAGCATCATTTACCATATGCACAGCGACAATTTTCCAAGGATAAAGATTGGTATCGGCGGCAAACCCCACCCGGAAATGGAGCTTGCCGACTGGGTGCTTTCCTCCTTCAAAAAAGAGGACCTTGCCGAGATGCGCAGCACCATAGAAAAAGCGCATGAAGCCTTGGAATTGATGGTTGACGGAGATGTGGAAAAGGCAATGGCGAAGTTCAACTAGACGCTAGATATTGGATGCTAGCTCACAAAATCCCACGACCGCCTCGGCGGTCCCCCTCCCTTTCGCAAGGGAGGCAAGGACGGATTTTCTATTTTTCTTGTCCCCCTTGCGAAAGGGGGATGGCATCCGCAGATGTCAGGGGGATTCGTTCCGCTGAACACTAACCACTAACCACCACAAAAGGGGTAAGAATGCCGACACTGAATATTGTGCTCGTTGAGCCGCAAATACCGCAAAACACGGGGAACATTGCCCGCACCTGCGCCGCGACGGGCGCGTGCCTTCATTTGGTGGAACCAATGGGGTTTAAGGTTGATGACGCCAAGCTAAAAAGAGCCGGGCTTGATTATTGGCATATGCTTGACATCACCTATTACAAAAATCTTGAGGATTTTTTTTCGCAACATGAAGGGGCGTATTATTACTTTTCAACAAAAGCCGAAAAAATCTATTCGGATGTAGTCTACCCCGACAATGCCTTCCTTTTTTTCGGTAAAGAAACGGCGGGACTCCCGGAGGAGCTGCTGTTTGATAACCCCGACAGATGTGTCCGCATCCCGATGATTGACGATGCCCGCAGCCTGAACCTTTCAAACTCCGCCGCGATAGGAGCCTATGAGGTGTTGCGGCAATGGGGCTACCCGCCACTTTTATGCAAGGGTAGTTTAACGAGATTTAACTGGACGCACGAGTCCGAAAAATAAAGAGCAGACCGGAAAGGTCGTGTTACAGCAATGGGTAAAATACTGGTTCTCACCGAAAAACCTTCTGTCGCACGGGAAATTGCCCGTGTACTTGGCTGTCGCCAAAACGGAGAAGGTTGCATTATAGGCAGTCAATATATTATCACCTGGGCACTCGGGCATTTGGTCACCTTGGCCGACCCCGAGGAGTATGACGGGAAATACAAAAAATGGGCTTTGGAAGATTTACCGATGTTGCCTAAAAAAATGAATCTGGTCGTTATTAAACAGACAAGCAAGCAGTTTAAAGCGGTGTCGACGCTGATGCGCCGACCGGACATCGACAGCCTGGTTATCGCAACGGATGCCGGGCGCGAAGGCGAGTTGGTGGCGCGTTGGATTATGATGAAAGCCGGCTGGCGCAAGCCAGCAAAGCGGCTTTGGATATCCTCCCAGACCGACAAGGCCATCAAAGAAGGCTTTGCCACGCTCAAGCCCGCCGCAAATTATGACAACTTATTTCGCTCTGCGCAGGCAAGGGCCGAAGCGGACTGGCTCGTGGGGCTTAACGTCACGCGCGCGCTCACCTGCAAGCACAATGCGCAGCTATCCGCGGGCAGGGTGCAAACGCCAACACTCGCCCTTATCGTAAAGCGCGAGGAAGAAATTTTAAAATTTATCCCAAAAGATTTTTATACGGTCCATGCTCAATTTGAGGGGTTTGAAGCAGTGTACAAGGACAGCAAAAATCAGTCCCGATTCTCTGAACAAGCACCCGCCGAGGCTATTGCAAACGCCATAAAAGGCAAACGCGGGGTGCTCACGGAGGTTAAAAAGGAATACCGCCACCAAGCACCGCCGGCTGCGTACGATTTAACGG
>JAAYFA010000142.1 GCA_012728445.1 Clostridiales bacterium
GATAGTAAGAATCGGCGTATACTATTTGGTTATTCAGTGTATCGCTTTTCTTATCTTCATGTTTATTCCGTCAGCGCCGGTGTGGATTCCCATTATTGTCTGCGCGGCGGTGTGCTGCGTGGTATGCGTAATCTTGCTTTCCACCAATGTTGCACGTAACGAAGTAACAAGAGTTGGTTCAAAAGTAAAAGAATACACCTTCAACCAAAAAGAAATATACGCAACCGTTTGTTCAATGGTTGAGCAAGAGACTTCAGAAGATACTAAAAAAGAATTATCACAATTGGCCGAGGAGTTAAGATTCAGTGATCCAATAAGCAATGTAAGCCTTTGCGGAATTGAAGACGAAATAAAGAAAAAAATTGTTTCCCTATGTAGTTCCGATGATAAGGTTGCCGATATAAAGAAAATTCGACTTCTCCTCAAAGAACGTAACCAGGAGTGCAAACTTTTTAAGTAGCATTTGGCTTAGAAGAGGAGGAATGTTATGGCAGCATTGACTTGTGATATCTGCGGCGGTCGTTTGAAAATGGGCAAGGGCAAAATTGCCATTTGCGAAAGCTGCGGAATGGAGCATAGCGTTGAGAGAGTCAGAGAAAAAATACAGGAGGTTAAGGGGACAGTTCACGTTGATAATGCCCATCTTATAGAAAATTTTCTTTCTATGGCACAAGATGCATATTCAACAGAGAACTATGCCGAAGCAGAAAGATATTGCAATAAAGTATTGGAAAATGATCCTTCACACGCAGAAGCGTCATTTCTAAAAGGAAAAGCCGTCGGCTGGCAATCAACTATAAATAATTTTCGATTTAAAGAATCGGCGATATGCTTTGCAAACGCTATGAATTTCATAGGTGATAATTCTGGCGAGATGTTAATTGAAATGTCGGATCAGTTTAGAGCTTTTGCTACGTCACTATGTAATTTGCGAACAGAGCGGTTTTCAAAATGGACAGACCAAGAAGAGAGTGATGGCTTTTGCAGCGATATTAGAGAAATGAAAGCTGCAATTGATTACTTTACAAGGCAATCCAACATCAAACTCGATAAGAATGTCATTTTTTCCAATTTTTCTTTTTCTGTTTATACGACACTCGGTATAGCCGTTTCAAACAAAATCCTTTTGGAATACTATTCAGATCGTTCTAGAAGCGCATACAATACATTCGTTGAAAAAACGAAATACTGTGTTCGTATATTGGAAGAGACTATTGTGCTGTGCGATGATGATGATGCATCCGATGCAAATCTGTTTGAATTAATAGTCACAATGTTGCAAAGGGTCTTGGACAATAATTCAAGCGATTATATTGGTAACCGATGGGGCGCATATACGGAGCAACCGCGATTAAGCAGTAGCGAAAAATCTGATATAGAATCCAAAATTCGAAAATGCAAAACAAAAAAACTGTAAAAAGGAGATATAAAGTATGATTCAAATGAATTTACAATGGGGACACAACGACTACGAAGGTTGGCATAGTGGTCCCAATTCCGCAGGCGGCGTTGATGTTGGATTCGCGATAAAGAATTTAAGCGAAAAAACCATCAAATATGCAATTATTTATTGTGTGCCATATAACTCTGTAGGTGACAGAGTCGCCTGCAGTATTACCGGAAAAGTTGAAGATGGTGTGAAATACACCGGTCCGCTTGCACAAAACCAGACTGCCTATAACAAAGTTTGGTCAAATGCTTGGTACAACTACTCTATTAGCACAGTACGATTGAGCAAGGTTGAAATCTTATATATGGACGGTACGAGTGAAACCATACAAGGTTCACAAATATCTAATATTCAAGGCACTGGTGGCTGCTATGTTGCTACTGCTGTTTATGGTTCGTATGATTGCCCGCAGGTTTGGACTCTTCGCCGTTATCGTGACTATACCCTGGCAGAAACTTGGTATGGCAGAGCGTTTATCCATA
>JAAYFA010000223.1 GCA_012728445.1 Clostridiales bacterium
AAAGGTTTTGAGCTTATTTTTGCGTTGCTAGGCACCGTGTTTTCAGCAAACGCATGGATGATCGTTCCCAAAAGCCTGCCGGATGAACGCAAAAAGCAAATAATCCGGTCAAGCGGGGCAGATGTATTGATTACAGACGATCTTGATGCGGCTTTGCAGGGGGCCGACTTTGTTGTAACACAAATAAGAGTGGGCAAACTGCCTGCTCGCCATCTTGACGAGACGATTCCGCTTAAGTATGGACTTATTGGACAAGAGACAACCGGGATAGGTGGTTTTTTTAAAGCGTTGAGAACAATCCCCGTAATGCAAAATATTTGCGATCGTATAGAAGCTGTTTGTCCGGATGCATGGCTTATCAATTTTACAAACCCGTCCGGTATTATCAGCGAGTTTATACAGAATTTTACAAAAGTAAAAAACATCGGCCTGTGCAATGTTCCCATTAACATGATAGATGATACCCGTGAAACAGCCGGTGCAGACAGTGAGATTACCTACTTGGGGCTCAATCATTTGAGTTGGATTACGTCGGTCAAAGTTGACGGAATTAATGTCCTTCCCAAAATGATGGCAGAAGGATTTTCTACCAAGGTCATGGAAAACATTGTTGATGATGGTTTTTCAATGGAATGTCTCAAGACGATTAGTGCCGTCCCTTCATCCTATCTTCAATATTTTTATGGTAGAACCAAAAAACTCGAACATCTACAATCTGCGACTCAAAGTAGGGCAGAGGAGTGCATGGAGATTGAAGAACAGCTACTTGAAATGTATGCGGATGAAAAGCTTATTGTTAAGCCTGCACTTTTGGACAAAAGGGGAGGGCACAAGTATTCGTTGGCAGCGGTTTCGCTTATTGATGCCATTGCGAACAATACGAAAACCGTTAATGTTGTGAATATAAAAAATGGTAAGACTCTTCCCTTTATGGACGAAAACGATGTGGTCGAAATAGCCGCAGAAATAGGCCAAGACGGCGCTGCCCCTGTTCCTGTGGAATGTGTTGGCAACCGTCACATTATCGGCCTTATGAGGGTTGTAAAGGAATATGAGAAGTATACAGTCAAAGCGGCGATGTCTGGTTCCGTAGAAGATGCCATGAACGCACTACTCATACAACCATTAATCGGAGACTGGGACAAAGCGTCAGAATGTTTTGAGGAGATGAAGCAGGCGCACAAAAAATACTTACCGCAGTTTAAATAAAAAAATGCCCCCGAAAGCTCAAAGCTTTCGGGGGCAAAAACTTAAACCGAGTTAAGCGTTCGGGGATAGCCTGAATGCGAACTCAAGGCCTTCCTTTGCACTGAAGGTGTACTGCGGCAATGTTTTTGGTCCACAGCTGGCGCTGCCCGTTCCACGCATAAATCCATCGATGGATACAAAAGTTGTGTTCTGGTCCGAAAGATCTTCCTGATGTAGTGCTTTTTGAAGCAATTTTTGTGTGTAGTGATGAATACTGAAGCTAAACTTGTCTTCGAGCTGTTTAATGGTGAGGCCTTTGCCTTCTTTGTTTGTAATTTTCAGCCATCTCACTTCGGTTCTATTACCATTGTCTTGCGGTTTGATGTAGGGGACATGCATGTTGTCTACATTGTCGCTGTAAACACCCGTCGTCGTATGTGTTTTAAGGTCGTTAAGATTTTCGTGGCTTCCCAACCCAAAATACTCAACGTGTTCAAACGCTCTGGGCATCTCAAAGGTAAGCCCAAAACGTAGCATATCATTTTCAATCAAAGGATTGACAAACGGTTTGAGTGCAGTGCGAATATCGATGGTGCCATTTTTGTAAACAGTATAGGTAATACGGATATTGAAAACCGGGAACATCGAGTTTTCCATTATGTGCTCAGTGGTTACAATAACGTTGCTATCTGATTCTTCATAGTTGAATGCATCACATTTAATGCTCAAATCATCGTAACCGGGTTTGAGCCATTTGTTTTTTTGGTGCGCATCGTTATCCAGAAGAGCTCTGAAAACATTCGGCGTAAAGCCTTTCAAGTCAACAGGTGACCGGTTTAAGAACTCTGTACCGCCCATTTCATAACTTTCCGGCACACCGGTAGTTTTGTTGAAACAGAAATGACCGTTTTCAAAGGTCAATGTTAAAACTTTACCATCGTCATTTAATGACGGTTTACCGGATGCATCTTGTGCCGTAGCAAGAACGATATCGTTAAGCGTTATTTGCTCTGTTGCAAGTTCTGTTCCTTCGTTGTCGGAATATATAAACGTAATATGTTGCTCACAGTCTGTGGCGGTATCGTAATTGATCGTAATTTGCTGCTCACATTCCGGCTCAATATCCAGAGGGAACGTGCCTGATTTCACTTCATATCCGTCATTCAGCAACACCCATTTCACTGTGATATATTCTGCGTTTACAAAACTATTGGTATTTTTGAAAGTAAATGCGTTATTGCCGGCAAATGTCACTCGAATAGGCCTGTAAACGGCTTTCATGACCATTGCTCCGGTATGCAAGCTTCTGTCCGGGAAGACAAGTCCGTCAACACAAAAATTGCCGTCGTGTTTCCGCTCGCCGTGGTCGCCTCCGTATGTGTATTTATACTTGCCCTCTTCATGGTAAACGGCGTGATCGGCCCACTCCCAAATACAGCCCCCCATAAACATATCCGAAGAATAAATGACGTCCCAATAATCGTCAAGAGAACCGGGCCCAACACCCATTGCATGACAGTATTCGCACAGAAAGAAAGGCTTGGGCGTATACGCTTTACCTCTTGTTCCGTTCTTGACCGTTATCATATCATCAATGCTTGTGTACATTTCGGAAATCACGTCGTATGAATGACGCTTGGTGTGTATAACGCCTTCATAGTGAACTGGAATTTCAGGAGAGACCTTATGCAAGAATTCATAACAGGCATCCTGACATTTGTAACCGCCTGCTTCATTGCCCAAGGACCACATCGTTATGGAAGGATGGTTACGGTCCCGATAATACATGCGGCTTACTCTATCAACGTAACGCGGTATCCATTTAACATTGTTGCGTATCAAGTTGATATTATAGTGTGGTGCGTCTCCGCAACCATGGGTTTCTATATCCGTTTCATCAATCACATACAATCCGTAAATATCACACAAGGTTAAAAGGTTCGCATCAGGCGGATAGTGTGCAGTCCGCACTGCGTTTACATTGAGCGATTTCATCAATTTGATATCTTTTTCAAGGTCATCAAAAGTCATTACATAACCGTTCTTGTGATGTGTGTCATGATGGTTAACGCCTTTAATTTTTATTTTTTTATCGTTAAATTTAAAAGTATCCTTGTCTATTTCAATCCACTTAAAACCCGTATAGTTTCTTAGTGTATGTGATTCACCGCTGTCATTAGACAAAGTAATATAAGTTTGATAGATGGACGGTTTTTCAGCACTCCATTCCAAAACCGGAAGGTTTTCAAAAGAAACATTTGTTTTGTTGGACGCCGAAACATTTTTCTTTGCAATTGTCGTTTCGTTATCTTTTATTTCTACACAAAGGGTATAATCATCGGTAGTTCCTTCAATATCGGTATGGACATGTAGATGCCAACCGGAAGAAGTTTTCTTGCTTTCAAGATGATAGTCGTTTAAATAGGTTGACGGTGTCTTATACAACAAGACATCTCTGAAGATTCCGTTTTCTCTGAACATGTCCTGGCATTCAAGGAAGGTGCCGGTCGACCACTTGTGAACAACGGCAACAAGTTCGTTTTCACCTTCAACAACATATGGAGAAATATCGAATTCCGCAGTATTGTGGGCACCTTCACTGTAACCTACATAATTACCGTTGACATAGACATCAACGCAAGCGATAACGCCAAGAAAAGCAATTGAAAAATGCCCCTTGCAATGCTTGAGTTCAAAGCGCTTTCTATATACGCCGGCGGAAAATTCTTTGGGAAGTTTTGGAGGCTTTGTTTCAAATTCATAAGGGCAGTTTAGATAGACCGGAGGTTCATATCCCGTTCGTTGCCATGTTGAGGGGACAGTGATTTTATCAAAGCTTTCGATAGATGTATCTAACACATCCGGCAAAGATGATTTCTTTTCGTAATACTTAAAATCCCATTGCCCCGAAAGCACGTCAACCATATCGGAAGAATAACGCTCTGCCGATAAAGGCGTTTGTTCAAGCTCCTTGCTTGACCCGTAAGGAATAAAATAGGCCCTTGCGGCTTTTTTGTTCAGCTCATAAACGTCAAAATCACCGTAGTTTGTGCGGTTAATGGTATACTTCATGATGGTGTCCTCCTTATAATTCATATTCAGCGGGTAAAGACGTAAAAACAGGTAATGCGATAACCGCTAAATAATGCAGACAAATTTATTAATAGAAATCGAAAGAGTATGGAACTCAACTTCAGAGGCTTTGGATTAGTGAAAATATGCATTGTTTTTTATGCAGAGGTTAATTTGGTAATCATCATTTTGGCCGCTTTATAAATATCGCCGCATCCAAGTGTAATTACTAAATCGCCCTCCTCTGCATTGTCAACAACATAATCAGCAACTTCTTCAAATGTTTTAAACCAAACACTGCCCGGTATTTTTTCGGCAAGCTGGGAGCTGTAAACGTGATAGGTGTTTACCTCGCGCGATCCCATTACCTCGGATAAAACCACCTTTGTTGGTATCTTCAAAGCTGTTGCAAAGTCATTCAAAAGCATGGAAGTCCTCGAAAATGTGAATGGTTGAAAGACGGCCCATACTCGTTTATACTCCATGAGCATGGCAGCTTCAAGCGTTACGGTGAGTTCTTTTGGATGGTGTGCATAATCGTCGGCAATGGTAATCCCCTTAAAACAACCGAGGACTTCAAAGCGTCTCCCTGCTCCGCTAAATACTTCGAGCGCTCTCTGGCAGTGCTCAAAATCGGCGCCGGTTTCCAAGGCGGATAAGATAGCGGCAAGCGCATTATAAACATTGTGCATACCGGGGACATTTAACTTTACAGTCCCGAGAAGACTGTTATTGTAATAGCAGTCAAACTCCGGAAAAGCTTTATGCATTTTGATGTTATTTGCATAGCAGTTATTGCTTTCATCCAGACCGAAGGAAAGCATTTTTTTGTTTTTGATTCCGGCAACAGCCGTAAGGGTGTGCGCGTCGTCTCCGTTATAAATGACGCAACGAGTGGCCATATTTGCAAATTTTGAAAAGGACAGGACTAAATTGTCAACTGTCTTAAAATAATCAAGATGATCGCTGTCAATGTTCAGTATGACTGAAACATCGGGATACAGTTCGAGAAAAGTGTCTACAAACTCACAGGCTTCGCAAACCAAAATTTCGCCGTTGCCGACAATCCCGTTTGTCCCGGTTAAAGGCAGCTTTCCGCCAATAACAGCGGAAGGGGAAAGTTCCGCACCGATAAAAATTTCCGTTAGCATAGCCGAAACTGTTGTTTTACCGTGTGTTCCACTGATACCGATGCAGTTTTTGTATCTGCGCGAAATTTCACCGAAAAGCTTTGCACGCTCAAAGGTAGGTGTCCCTGATGCTTTAGCTGCGCAAAGCTCCGGGTTGTCATCTAACAGTGCGGCGGTAAAAACGATCATTTCGGCACCGATAATATTTTCGGATTTTTGTCCCAATACAACGGGAATGCCGAGTGCCCGAATTCTTGAAAGGGTTTCACTTTCGTTATTGTCGGAACCTGTAATTTTGTAACCCTTGTCATGTAAGATCTCGGCAAGAGGGCACATGCCTGCGCCGCCGATGCCAATAAAATGTATTTTTTTAACTTTATCCAAAAGTAGTCCTATTTCAGACAACACTGTCATCCTCTCTCTTATAAACTGCTTTGTATATTATATTGTATTTGCGAAAAAAAATAAACACTTAAACAGCAAATCTCTGAAATATTTTGCTTTTAATATTTCATCGTTATGTTATAATATATTGATTAAAAAATTCACTCAATATCCCAACGCATTTCTATACGAATCTTAAACTACGAAAAGCGAGGGCATCTTGTTCATGGAAGAAAACTTACATGAAGGTCACAGAAAGAGATTAAAACAAAAGTATTTGAATAATCCGAGTTCTCTCGCTGAGCATGAACTGCTCGAAATATTGCTTTTTTATGCGGTTCCGAGAAGAGACACCAATGAAATTGCAATAAAAATGATAAAAAAGTTCGGTACACTTTCAGGCTTGTGTGATGCCGATGTGAAAGATATAGCCAACGTTTGCGATGTAAAAGAAAATATTGCGTTGCTGATTTCGCTTGTGTCGAAAATTTCGAATAGAAACGAGTCGGAAAAAGCGAAGAATCACAAAGCAATAAAAATTAATTCACCTGAAAATGCCGGCAGGCATGCGATTGAATTGTTTCGTGGTGCGAAGTACGAACAGTTTTATTTAATTTGCCTGAACTCGCAAAAGTGGATAAACTATTCTGCACTTGTGCAAGAGGGCACAATAAACGAAGTGGCTGTGTATACCAGGCTCATTGTTGAGTTGGCGTTAAGACACAAGGCGCACAGTGTCATTCTATCCCATAACCATCCCGGCGGCAGTTTAACGCCTTCTAAAGAAGATATCGATATTACCAGAGCGATTGAGGCTGCATTGGAAACGATTAACATCATTGTTAATGATCATATAATTGTATCGGGTGATCAATTTGTTAGCTTGAAGCAGCATAACTATATTTGACAATCGGAATACGACATATCGAAATACCGCTATTCCGCTACGTACTAATCTTAAATTGTCGTTGTCAGATTGAATTATGCTTATTATATGATATAATTTATATGTGGAGGTATCAAGATGATTAAAAAAGCAGAAGATATGGTGAAAACTGTAAAACCGCAAATGCGTGGAGGAACAGGGCAAGCCACGGTTACAGACTTATTGAACGCAGATGAGTACACAGGCAGTGCAAGGCTCATTGCAACCATAACACTTGAACCCGGCTGCTCCATCGGTGAACACATTCACGAAAATGAAGAAGAAATTTTTTATATTATCAGTGGAACGGCTTTATATAGTGACAATGGCCGTAACGGCACACTCAATACCGGCGACTCTTGTATTTGCCTTGCCGGGCAAAAACATTCCATAGCGAACGCCACTGAAAGTGAAACGCTTGTTATCGCCGCTATTATTCTAACTCTTTAGCGCTGATTTGGAAGAAGAATGCTTGAAATATATTGCAAGGGAGCCGTTAAATGTCCGGTAAACTGATTGTTATTGAGGGCTTGGATGGCAGTGGAAAGTCTACACAACTAGACATTTTATATGAAAAGTTAAGCCAACTGGGTATGGACGTTCGTAAAATAAAGCTGCCAAATTATGATGACCGGTCAAGTGAACTTGTCAAAATGTATCTTGACGGTCGGTTTGGTAAGGAGCCTCAAGATGTAAATGTGTATGCGGCATCTTCATTCTTTGCCGTTGACAGATATGTAAGCTATAATTGCTATTGGAAAGAGGACTACCTCTGCGGCAAACTAATTTTAGCGGATAGGTACACAACCTCTAACGCATACCACCAAATCATAAAATTGCCACGTGAAGGCTGGGACGGGTATTTACAGTGGCTTGAAGATTATGAATACAATAAAATCGGCATACCAAAACCGGACATTGTCATTTATTTGGATGTCCCTGTAGCAATTTCTCAGAAGCTTATGACGGCAAGATATTCCGGTGATGAAGTGAAAAAGGATATTCACGAAAAAAACCTTGAGTATCTGGATCAATGCACGCAAGCGGCTACTTATGTGTGTGAAGCGTTACAATGGAAAAGTGTTTTGTGTGTTGATTCGGAAAAATTGCTTTCGATCGATGAAATCGCAGTAAAAGTGTATCAGATAGTTTTGAAGGAGCTTAAAATAAATGCTTGATTTTCGTTACCCGGATATAACCGATAAAGATTGGGTGCAGGATTACCTGAAAGTTTCACAGTATATGGGCTGCGAGTATTCCTTTGGCAATATATTTGCCTGGAGTCCTGTGTTTAAGACAAAGATTACAAGATATAAGGATAGCCTTATTACAAAAAGCAGCGGCACAAAACCGGCATATTGCTGTCCGGCAGGAAACGATAGTTTTGAGTCAATCATTCCGGACTTAATAGCCCACGCGAAGGAATGTGGGCATCCCTTTAAAATGGTCGGCATAACGACCCGGTGTATAGAAAAAATGGAAAGCATTTTCCCCGGGAAGTTTGAATTTGAAGCATACCGTGAAGGGTTCGATTATATCTACCTTGCAACGGATTTGATTAATCTTCAAGGAAAAAAATATCACAGCAAACGCAATCACATTGCCGCATTCGAAAGAGAGAATGAGTGGTCGTTTGAGACTATTAACGAAGAAAACTTATCTGACTGCGTCGCCATGAATGCTGCTTGGGCTGAAGAAAATACCGGGAAAGATCCGGAATCGGTTTCATTGGAACAGCAAGCGATCCACCGCGTATTCGACCACTACTTTGAGATCGGTTTTTCCGGAGGTCTTATCAGGGTAGATGGAAAAGTTGTCGCCTTTACTATGGGCGAAGAACTTAACGACGAGACTTATTGTGTGCATTTTGAAAAAGCGTATGCAAACGTCCGCGGCGCCTATCCAATGATCAATCGTGAGTTTGTAAAAAACATGCTGAGTGATTATAAATACATTAATCGTGAAGATGACGCAGGCGTGGAAGGTTTAAGAAGGGCGAAGCTTTCTTATTATCCCGACATCCTGCTTGAAAAATATTATGTGCGCTGCAAAGGTGAAGTATGATTGAGTTTGCATCAAAAAACGATTTCAAAAATATAGTGGAATTATGGAAAAGTTCCTTCGGCGACAGTGTGACATATATAGAACGATTTCTGAACACATTGTTTACGGATAAGAATTGTTTGATTTTCAGAGAAAATTCTTCAATTGTTTCGATGCTTTTTCTTCTGGACGCAAAAATTGTGTCCAATTCTTCAAGCCATCCGGCATATTATGTTTATGCCGCTTGCACAGCCGCTGAAAATAGGGGACTGGGCATTATGTCTAAATTACTGCGCCATGCCATTGACTATGCCACTCATGAAAACAAAGATTTCGTGTGCCTTGCTCCGGCGGACGAGTGTCTTTTTGGGTATTATTCGCGCTTCGGCTTTGAGCGTGTGTTCAAAAGAAAAGAGTTTGTGCTGAGCAGAAGCATCATGAGCCAACTGAGCGAAAACGGTGCCGAAACATTTGTGCCATCCATAAATGAAATTAAATCTTTGCGTGACAAACCGCTTTCAACAGGAAGCCGTCTCTTATGGGAAGAAAATCTAATTGAGTACGCCATTGAAGAAAATGAACTCTCGGGCGGGGAAAGCGTTTTTGTCCAAAAAAACGGAGCGTTTATTGGCTACGCAGTTTACGCAGTCGAAAAGGATACGGTTGTTATCAATGAACTGTGTGTACTGAAACATAGTTTTGGGTTATTAGCAAAAGTTCTCATCAGTCAAACGAAAGCTGATTATTATCAATTCAGTTTGCCTTTGGAGTTTCCGTTATCGGTCGATCATTCAACAGTCAGAGACAACGGAATGATTCTGCCGTTAAACCCCGTTGGCACGGCTGCGCTTGAAACGATGTTTCAAGCTTTTATAGGGTTTACGCTTGAATAGTTTATGAAGGAGTGTGGTCTTTTATGATCTGTGTATTTTTTGCTCAAGGATTTGAAGAAGTTGAAGGGATCACGGTAGTCGATGTGCTTCGGCGGGCGAAACTTGATGTTTTAACAATTGGCGTGGAGTCCGGCTGTGTTACAGGCGCGCACGGCATATCTGTTATTTGCGATGATGAGATCACGAGGGTAACGCCCAATGATAAGATTGAAGCAATCATATTGCCGGGAGGGATGCCCGGAACCACTAATTTGGAAAAATCACCGAAAGTTCAAGCAATGATCGATTATGCGGCGATGAAGAACATTTTAATTGGTGCGATATGTGCGGCACCAATCATTCTTGGCCACAAAGGTTTACTTAAAGGTCGGAGTGCCACTTGTTTCCCGGGGTTTGAAAAAGAGTTAATCGGTGCACAATTAAGCGAAGAGTTGGTTTGTACTGATGGGAACATTATTACCGCAAAAGGAATGGGCGTATCAATTGATTTTTCTGTAGAGATCGTAAAACAACTGACGAATGAAC
Organism: Clostridiales bacterium; assembly: GCA_012728445.1. Lineage (GTDB taxonomy): Bacteria > Bacillota > Clostridia > Oscillospirales > Acutalibacteraceae > UBA1447. The sequence continues at coordinate 10,161 of JAAYFA010000223.1, forward strand.
AAACGGCTTTGAACTTGAAGGAGTCTCTCCAATGCCCATGAAAAGTTATAAAGATATCCGGGTGCAAAAAAATATCTTTCGTGAAAAATCAAAAGGATATAGAGAAAGTCTTTCCACTGAGGAAAAGCGGCGCCTGGACCAAAAAATTTCAAATAGATTTTTAAATCTATGGTATTTCAGAGACAGTGATTTACTGATGATTTACGTGTCAACATTAATTGAAGTTGATACAAATGCAATTATACTCCGAGCGCTTGAAAGCGGAAAACGGGTAGCGGTGCCATATTGTATCGCGGGTACGAGAAACATTGATTTTTATTTAATCAATTCTTTGGATGACCTTGAATTGGGCTCTTTTGGCGTGTTGGAGCCTGTTTTAGAAAAATGTAAGAAACTTGAAGATTTTGACGGCGCACTGTGTATCGTTCCGGCTTTGTCCTATGATGTAGGTGGGTATCGTCTTGGCTTTGGTAAAGGTTATTTTGACAGATTCTTATCAAATGTTGATATTAGAAAAATTGGTATTTGCTATGATTCCTGCGTATTTGATGAGGTTCCGCGTGGAAGATACGATAAGAAGGTCGATATGATTGTTACGGAAAGCCGAATAATTGATCTGTCATCATCCGACTCAAGATAGGAGCACAAAATGAAGAATAACGATAACGGGGTGCCGGATATGAATATGAGCAGTGACGAAAATCAGCCAAAATATAAAGGCGAAATATATTTTTCAAATCCTCCGAAGGCTATTGAACCGAATAATAGCGGTGCAAAGACAAAACGAAAAAAGAAAAAATTTGCACTCAATGCTAAAACGTTGGCTGTTGTTTGTGCTATTCTAATTTCAACAGCAATATTGACCTCAACGGCTATATCTTGCGTAAACGATATTTTTGCACTAAACAGAAATAGTCTAATTGTTGAGGTGAATATACCGGAAGGCGCAACTACAAAAAAAATATTAAAAATTCTCGACGATAAAAAGCTAATAAAACAAAGAACTTTTTGTAGCCTTTTTATTAAAGCCGTGAGCAAGGTAAAGAAAACAAAGGATCCGCAATATTTAAATGGCGTTTACTATATCAAGGCGGACATGGGTGTTGAAGCGATGCTAAATGAGTTTAAAGTTGTTCAGACTGCGGCTAAAACGATAAAACTTGTCTTCCCGGAAGGGTGGACAATTTATCAGATGATAAATAAGATTGATGAAAACAAGGTCAGCAAAAAAGAGTATCTTTATGCAGCTTTAAACGAAACAAAGTTCAATCTTTCATTTGTGCCTACTATTCCATCAAACAAAAATAGAACACAAATGTTGGAAGGCTACTTTTTTCCTGATACCTATGAGTTCTTTGTTGATGAAAATGTGAATAGTATTCTCAACAGGCTTTTATCAAACTTCGACAACAGATGGACAAAAGAATACACAGAACGTGCTCAAGAACTCGGCCTATCAACTGATCAAGTGGTTACAATTGCTTCAATAATTCAGAAAGAAGCTGCGAATGCTGACCAAATGCCGTTGGTTTCGTCGGTTTTACACAATAGGATTGCGAAACCATCTGTTTATCCGGCTTTGGAATGCAACTCTACAAAAGACTATATTACAAGGTTTGTAAAGCCCGCCCTAGGTGACGTAAAGGCGGCAGAATATTTTGACGTTTATAACACATATCTTTCTCCGGGCTTGCCGCCCGGTCCGATCTGTAATCCCGGCATAAAAGCAATAGAAGCAGCATTAAATCCCAAAGAGACAGGTTACTACTATTTCCAGCACGACAAATCGGGCAAAATATACATGGCAAAGACATTGGACGAACAGAATGCAAACACAATGGACGTTTTGAGGGTAAACAACAAATAAAGACAAATGATAAAAATATGAATAGTAGGCATCTCGATTTACCTGAACTGCTTTCGCCGGCGGGAAATCGAGAGAGCCTTGAATTTGCGTTAGCATATGGTGCTGACGCTGTTTATTTTGCCTCAACCAGTTTCGGTATGCGCGCCGGTGCAGCGAACTTTGAGCTTGAGCAAATCGAAGATGCGGTAAAGTTTGTACACAGCAAAGGCGCAAAATCTTATCTGGCCAGTAATATAATACCGCGCAATGACGACTTGAAGGGGTTGCCTGATTTTTTAGAAAGAGTTGCAGATACAGGTATTGACGCTTTGATTGTCGCTGATCTCGGCGTATTGTCGCTTGCAAAAAAACATGCTCCTCATACGGACCTTCATGTCTCAACACAGCTGGGTGTGACGAACTATATGACGGCTTTACACTTGTGCGAACTGGGCGTAAAACGGATTGTTTTGTCAAGAGAATTAAATTTGAACGAGATTCATGAAATTCGTTCCCGAATTCCTCCGGAAGTCGAGTTGGAGTGTTTTGTCCACGGATCCATGTGTGTCTCTTTTTCAGGCAGATGTTTGATCTCGAATTATATGGTCGGAAG
>JAAYFA010000092.1 GCA_012728445.1 Clostridiales bacterium
GAAAAGTATTTTTTGCCGACAAACACGCCTTGGCCGTTCGCCTGCGCTTCCGCTTGCGTCATGCCCGCGCACGCGCAATGCGCGCTACCGAGGACCGCGGTGGGATTCGCTCACCAGCCGTAGACTTCGCTACCCCACTTTTTTTCGATCAGGGTTTGCTCGGTGTAAATCAGGGTGTTGTCCGGCACATCTTTGTTGAGCAGGACGCCGGCGCCGATGACGCTGTAGGGGCCGATTTTTACGCCCGGCATGAGGATGGCGTTGACGCCTGTGCGGCAATAGTCGCCAAGGTAGACGAAGTCGGCATAACCGTCCGCAAACTCTCTGCGGCCTTTGACACGCTGGATGGTATAGCCATCGTCAAAGCGCAGGCTGCCGCAAACCGTGGCGGCGCCGAGGTCGGTGTTTTCGCCGATGATGGCGTTCATTTCCATATAATGGTACAAATAGACACGGTCTAAGATGATGCCGCAAAGTTCCGCCGCGTGGCTGACGATGCACTCGTTGCCGATAGTCGACTCCCGCTCCACAAAGCAGGCGTTGCGTATGCGGTTGTCGTTGCCGATGACCACGTTGTCTTGAATAATTGCACCGTTCTTAATTTCGGTATTATCGCCTACGATGATGTTGCCTTCGATGATAACATTTTTGCCGATGTGGCTGTTTTTGCCGAGTTTAACAAAACCCGTGATAGAGGCGGTGGGGTCAATGGTGGCGCCGTCGGCGAGTTCGTTTTGTGTGAGGGCAGAGCAGCGTGCGGTGTTGATGCCGGCGTTTGCCGCTAAGATGTGCCAAGGTTTGTCGATGTCGTAAAGTGGTTTTTCCGCCACGACGGCGCCGAGCTGCATGCCCCGCTTCATTTCATCCGCGATGGAGAGCTCCAAAAACGCTTCGATGGGGGGCATCATACCCACTTCCGTATAAGTAAAGCGGGCGGAGTTGTATTGCAGGCAGTCCATAAAATCAGCCGGAAGGGCAAAGCCGCCGAAGAAGTGCGTGCTTTCGTCCCTGGAATGGCCCCAGATTTCGTGAACCCGGGCATCCTTTACGTTACAGCCGATGTAATCGCTGCTGCGGTGTGTAACCGGGGCGACCAGTGCTTTCGCCATGCCGTCTTTTTTGTAGGCGGCGACCAGGCGTTCCAAGTCGCTGTCGGCCGCAATCGTATCGCCGTACAGGGCGAGGAAGCTGTCGCCTTGTATATACTCTTTTGCACAGAGCAGGGAAAAAGCGGCGCCTTTTGGGGCCTTGTCGACAATTATCGTGACATTTTTATAATCCCTGAAGTAGGCCCTAACTTCTTCCACAAAGCGGTTGCCGACGAGGATAATGTTGTCAAAACCCATGGCGGTCAAGGCGTCCACGGCGTAGGCCGCAAGAGGTTTGTTGGAAACGGGCATCATGGCTTTACAGCGGATTTGCGCATACGGCCAAAGCTTGGTGCCCGCACCGGCGCAAAGTATAACAGCGGTGTTCATAAAAACAGTCCTTTCGTATAGGCAGCTTGCGCCGCAGATTGTTCGAGCTGATTATAACACAATCATTTGCCGCTTTATAGTGTTGATTTTTAGCATTCTTTATTTTTATTGGTGATCATGATAATAAATCTGTCATTTTAAAGGATAATTCAAGGTTCATCGGTTATAATCATTAGGATCATCAGAAAAAAACGCAAAAATGATCTAATTGACAAAGCACCTCGGATTATGTAAAATGACTATGAATTAAAGAAATATGATGATGCGTGGCGCGACTGATTGGAATCACTTTTTTGAATGGAGTTCGTATTGGTACGCGTTAATAAGAGAGGCAGGGATGTTCCAACCAATGAAAAAACTAGCGATGATAGGATGCGAAGGAATCGGCAGTGTTCACCTGGAGCATTTTTTGCAGTTCAAGGATATTGTAGAGCTTGCCGGCTTTTGCGACCTTGTGCCGGAAAAGGCACAGAATTTTTGCGATATAGCGGGCAGCGGCAAGGCCTACAAAGACTTTAAGGCCATGTATGACGAAGTGAAGCCGGACATGGTTTTTATCTGTGTGCCACCTTTTGCGCATGGCGAAATTGAATTAGAAACCATCCGCCGCGGTATCCATTTTTTTGTGGAAAAACCGTTGGCGCTTACAGCCGAAATGGCCCGTGACATTGCCGCCAAAGTGAAAGAAGCAGGGATTATTGCGGCGGCCGGCTTCCAGTGCCGTTACAGCAACCTTGTTGAACCGACCAAGCAGTTCATAGCGGAAAATAGCGTTATACTCGTTGAGGCGTCACGGATTACGGGGATGCCGGAGCTTGCGTGGTGGCACAACAAAAGCAAATCCGGCGGGATGCTGCTGGAGTCCACCATTCACCAGCTGGATATTATCCGCTACCTTTTTGATGAGCCGGAAACGGTCACGACGATGGGTGCGAGCGGCTGGGTCAACAAAGAAAACAGCGACGTGGATGAACTGACAACGACCATGATTCGCTTTCGCAACGGTGCGCTCGGGATGCTTTCTTCCGGCTGTTATGCGACGGAAGGTGCCAGTTTTGACAGCAACATCACCTTCAGCGCCAGGGACAAACGAGCGATTCACCGCATTATTGAATCGCTCGAAATCCACGAAAAAGAGGATTTTACGCCGGGTGAGGTTGCTTACTTTGTCACCAAGGGCGACGGGGGCTTAAGTAAATCCGCTAAGATTACAAGCTACAAGCAAGAGGGCGACGCAGGGCTCGCCTGCGACCGTACGTTTATTGAAGCGGTTGTCCACGGTGACAGCTCAAAAATCCGCTCCCCTTATGACGACGCACTCAAAACGCACCTGTTTGCGCTGGCCTGCAACGAATCCCTTGCAACGGGGCAAACGGTCAAAGTGACTTATGAATAGAATTGTTTTTTCCTAAAATATATTATTAATCAGAGGAGGCTACCAATGAGTAAGTTAGCAATCAACGGCGGTGCGCCGATTAAAACAGACCTGTTCCCCAAATGGCCGATTTATGACGAAAGAGAAGAAGAAGCACTGAAAAAAGTGCTGCACAGCGGTGTTTGGGGAACGCTCGGCAGCGAAGTCACAGCGTTTAATAAAAAGTTTGCCGCCTACCAAGGCGCCAAATTTGCGCTCGGCCTTACCAACGGCACGCATACGCTTGAAATTATTTTGCGTGCGCTCGACATTGGCCTTGGTGACGAAGTGATTGTGCCGCCTTATACGTTCAACGCAACGGTGTCCGCCGTTTTGATGGTTGGTGCAACACCTGTTTTTGCGGATTTGGATAGCGATACGTATAACATCGACCCCGTTATGGTAGAAAAAGTTGTCACCAAGAACACAAAGGCAATTATCCCGGTGCATATTGGCGGCAGAAGCTGTGATATGGACGCAATTATGGCCATTGCGAAAAAGCACAACTTGTATGTAGTTGAAGATGCCGCACAGGCTCTGGGCGCCGAGTGGAAGGGCACGAAGCTCGGAAACATCGGTCATGCGGGTTCTTTTAGCTTTCAGGTCAGCAAAAACTTAACCGCCGGTGAAGGCGGTGCGATTATAACCAACGACGAAGACGTGTATGATAACTGTTTTTCCATCCACCACTGCGGGCGCGACATGAAAAGCGGCCTGTGGTACGACCACCCGTTTATGGGAACGAATGCTCGCATGACGGAATGGCAGGCGGCGATACTGAATGTGCAGATGGAGCGCCTTGATGCTCAGATGGAAACAAGGACACGCAATGCGGCGTACCTGAATAAAAGATTAGCGGAACTCCCCTACACCGGTACGCTCGCAGAGGATGCGCGTATCACCAAAAACGCTTATCATCTTTTTATCTTTAAATATTTTGCCGAACAGAGCAAGGGTCTGCCCAAAGCAAAGTTTATTGAAGCGCTCAAAGCAGAGGGTATCCCCTGTGCGCCGGGTTATGTAAACCTTATTCGGCAAGGGATGCTGTATTCCCCGCAAGCGAAACGGATCCTGCGCAGCGATGCGAACTACGATATACTCCTGCCAAACGCCGAAAGGGCTTGTTATGAAGAAGGCATATGGCTCTACCAGTACATGCTGCTCGGCACACAAAAGGATATGGACGATGTTGTTGATGCGATTGTGAAGGTTTGCGAAAATGCGGATGAGTTGATGAAATAAGGGTTCTGTGTCGCCACTCAATATCAATCAAAAGGGCTTGTATCAAAACGCTGAGAGTTCAGCGGTACGATACAGCCCTTTGTCTTTTGTAAATTTTCGATTGCACTATTCGTCGGTCAATAGATAATCAATGATATTGATAGCCTTGATCCCCTCATACGATTGAACATAGCTTTCGTCCATTGACAGGACAATTTTTTCGTAATTATCCTCTATATTTTTGAGCGGCTCCAGTTCGCTGTGCCTTGTTTGTTCCCCAAGCATGGTTTCCGTCACTTGAATATACTTTTTGACTTGTATATCAAAAACTTTTTATAATAACCGGCCACAATTCAGTCAATCCACGGTATATACCTCTTTGTCTTTGCACTTATAATTATTCCGTTTTATATCTTGACAGCACACAGGGTGGGTGATAATATGTACTCACTAAATAGGGAGGGAAATTATATGAAAAAAATCGCTTGTATTCTCTTGGCCGTTTTATTTGTCGGCTTTACGTTTGCGGGGTGCAACAGCACGAAAACCGATGGTGAAGATACCACGGTTGCAAAAAAGCAGCTGCGTGTCGGCATGGAATGCGCCTATGCACCGTTCAACTGGACACAATCCGACGACGCTAACGGGGCTGTGGCTATTCAGGGTGGCGGATATGCCAATGGGTATGATCTGCAAATCGCCAAAAAAGTCGCTGCGGGGCTTGACCGCGAACTCGTTATTGTAAAAACCGAATGGGACGGGCTGGTGCCGTCACTGACTTCCGGTACGATTGATGCGATTATTGCCGGTATGTCGCCGACCGACGATCGTAAACTCACGATTGATTTTTCCGACAACTATTACACCTCTGACCTGGTTGTTGTTGTACGCAAGGACGGGGCTTTTAAAGATGCGAAGGTATTGGACGATTTTGCGGGCGCAAAAATTACCGGTCAACAGAGCACTTTCCACTATACCGTTATTGAGCAAATCAAAGATGTAAAAAAGCAAACCGCTATGCCCGACTTTGCGACGATGATCACGGCGCTTTCATCCGGAACAATCGACGGTTATATCTCCGAACGCCCGGGCGCAATTTCTGCCATGGCATCTAATCCGGAGCTCAGCTTTATTTCTTTTGAAGCAGGGAAAGGCTTTGTTGCATCGGATTCGGACATTGCGATTGCAATCGGTCTAAAAAAAGGCAGCGCGTTGGCTGAAGATATCAACAAAACGCTTGCAAGCATATCTCAGAATGAACGCCAAACAATCATGGATACCGCACTTGCTAATCAGCCTGTATCCAGCGATTAAACCCGATGCGTTGGTGACACTTTAATTTTGCGGGTTGCTTTTTCCATTGATGCCAACTTGATGCGAATCCGGTCGGATTTTGCGCAGTTGGCGTATCAGAACGGGCAACCCGCTTCGCTTTTACTATAAGGGAAGGTGCAGGTTTTTAATGATTTTGCTTGACATGGTTCCGCAGGCGGAGTGGACGTTTTGGAAGTGGGTAGAGTTTTTCGCTTTAGACAAATGGCCTGAATTTTTAACCGGAGCAGGCGTTACACTCTTGATTTCGATAACGGGCACTATCGTCGGCTTTATTATAGGGCTTTTGGTGGCGGTGTTTTGTAAAATCCCCGTGAAAGCAACCGATTCATTTGTTAAAACGGCTTTTATTAAGTTTTTTAAATTTTTGATGCAGGTTTACATTGAAGTGTTCCGCGGCACGCCGATGATTGTGCAGGCAATGGTCATTTATTACGGTACGGCCAGTATTTTTCATTACAGCATGAACAGGCTGTTTGCGGGTATCTTTATTGTATCCATCAACACCGGTGCCTATCTTTCCGAAATCGTGCGCGGTGGGATAGAATCGATTGACAAGGGGCAGTTTGAAGCGGCACATACCATTGGCCTGCGCCACGGGCAGATGATGCGGCACATCGTCCTGCCGCAAGCGATACGAAACATTATGCCGGCTATTGGCAATGAGTTTGTTATTAATATAAAAGATACGTCAATTTTAAGTGTAATATCTGTGACGGAGTTGTTTTTTACCTCAAAATCCATTGCGGGGACCTATTATAAATATTTTGAAACTTTTATTATAACCAGCATTATCTATTTTGTTCTGACATTTACGGTGACACGTATCCTGCGTGCAATTGAAAAGAAAATGGATGGTCCGTCGAGCTATACCATGTTGGAAAATCAAGATGCTGCTGTTATAAAGGAGCTTGATTGATTTGAATGACATCATCATTGAAACTAAAAATTTGAAGAAAAACTTCGGCAAAAACGAAGTGCTCAAAGGCATTGATTTTACTGCGTCGCGCGGTGAAGTCGTTTGCATTATTGGGGCATCCGGTTCCGGCAAATCAACATTTTTGCGTTGTTTGAATCTTTTGGAAATGCCGACATCCGGTGATGTTTTTTATGAAGGCGCCAATATTCTGGATAAATCGACTGACCAATACAAAACAAGAACGAAGATGGGTATGGTTTTTCAGCAGTTCAATCTTTTCAATAATCTAACCGTACTGCAAAACTGCATGATAGGGCAAACATCGGTGCTTAAAAGGTCAACGACCGAGGCGGAAGATACGGCAATGAAATACCTCGATACGGTTGGTATGTCACAGTTTGTTAACGCGAAGCCAAACCAAATTTCCGGCGGGCAAAAACAGAGGGTCGCCATTGCGCGGGCGCTTTCAATGGAACCCGATGTATTATTGTTTGACGAACCAACGAGTGCCCTTGACCCGGAAATGGTCGGCGACGTTTTGAATGTCATTTTTTCGCTTGCAAAAAGTGGTTTTACGATGATTGTGGTGACGCACGAAATGGACTTTGCCCGCGAAGTTTCGGACCGTGTTGTTTTCATGGACGAAGGCGTTATTGCCGAGGAAGGCCCGCCCGAAGTGATATTCAACAACCCGAAAAACGACCGCACCCGTGCGTTTTTAACGCGTATCCTCAATAAAAACGGACTACTATAGAAGAATGCAAAAAAGCATCCCCTGTTCACTGCTGAACAAGGGATGCTTTCTTTTTTACTACAGTGTGTTGCTGCTACTCATAAGAGCATTAAGCTTTATAATTTTAAAAAGTTTATTCCAAGTGAAACCTTTTTCTTTATCAATCTCTTTCATGAGCTTTTTTTCTGCACTGTACAGTTCATTGAATGTCATACCGATCATTCCTTTCTCGTTGTGTGTATTCATTATACCACAAATCGAGAGAAGGTCAAGTGATATTGCACAACTCACCGCCTTGTTCTTTGTGCAATATCACCAATCTAACCGGTTTTGATTATTTATTTACCTTATACAGAAGAGCGCATCGGCGCCCGCTTCTCTTGTATCTATTTCACAACACATGTGTCTATTTTATGTAGGATGCTACAAAATTATTGCATTATATTCTTCTTGGCCACACTTGGTTTAAAAAGTTTGTAGGATTGACCATTTGATTAGGGTACTATATGTTCTGTTTTACTCCTGTAAATCCATTATAGCGGTCACCGTTATGTTAAACAGGTCCTCCCGGCAGGTCAATTCCAGTTCTTCCAAGCTTTTTGGGCTGTCGGTTGCGGCATACATGGCGGTGATACCGTATTGTAGCATCTCCTCGGCGCCGTCGCCCAGGCTGCCGTTGATGGCGATGACCGGCTTGCCTTTTTTTGCGGCTCTTTTTGCGACACCGGCGGGCACCTTGCCTCTGACGCTTTGGGCGTCCATTCGGCCTTCACCCGTAATCACGTAATCCGTATCATAAAGCAGCACATCAAAATCCGCCGCATCCAGCACGAGGTCAATTCCCGAGCGGAGCGTTCCATCCACAAATGCCACAACACCTGCGCCCATGCCACCTGCCGCACCGGCACCGGGCAGGGTGCTGACATCCACGCCCAAATCACGCTGTATGAGCTCTGCCATATGGCGCAGGCCGTCATCGAGTTCTTTCACCATTGCGTCACTTGCACCCTTTTGGGGGGCAAAAACATAAGCGGCCCCCTGCTCGCCGAAAAGTGGGTTGTCCACATCGCAAGCAGCGGTGACGTCAATTTTAACGGGTATTTTGGGCACCAGTATTCTATCCACACTCGTCATGGAGCTGCCAACGGGGTCGAGTTCCCTGCCATACTCATCCATAAAACGGTAGCCTATAGCTGCCGCCATGCCCATACCGCAGTCGTTCGTTGCGCTGCCGCCAAGGCCGAGGATGATGTCTGTGGCTCCCCGCTTTACCGCATCTTGCATCAATGCGCCAACGCCGCGGGTGGTCGTTTCGGATGGGTCTTTGTCGTCACCCGCAAGCGGCAAACCGGCGCAGGCAGACATATCAATCGCCGCCGTCCCGTTTGAAAGCAGAGCATAACCCGCTGTCATCGGCAGTCCGAAGACGCCCGGCACAACCGCTTCCACCCATTCGCCGCCGACAATATTATATAGAGAATAGCTAAGCCCCTCGCCGCCATCCGCAACGGGCAACTTTGTTATTCCGGCTTTTGGGAGGACGCTGAGGATTGCATCGCCGATGATATCGCATACCTCGGCAGAGGTCAGGGTGCCTTTGAAGGAGTCGGGGGCGAGCAGGAAACGTGGCATGGTATATCTCCTTTGTATTTTAAAATCGACGTGTTCTATGTTAATTTAATCTAAAAGAAAATCGGAACGACACAGGGGTCGTTCCCTACGGGGGGTATTTTAGCGCACATCAAACGGAACGACACGAGGGTGTTACGTACAATCTCCAATACGGAGCGATCGGAATAATCATAGGTATTCATCTTGTTGCCATTTCAAAGGGTTTTCATCGATATATTGCCAGACTTCCAAATATCCCTTCTCATCTCGAATTATATGGTCATAGAAGGATTTTTGCCATATTTTGTTTTCAAACGGTGGGTATACGCCTGAATTGACACCATCAATATATAATTTTGTTGTTATTGTTTTGAACCGGCGCACCATTTCCGATACCGTAGGGAACGACCCCTGTGTCGTTCCGAGTCCTTGTATGGTTGCGTCATGATTGATTGATATGATTGCGTGTAAATGGTTCGGCATCAATACACATTTGTCAATATTGATGTCTGTCTCTTTGGCGATGTTCAAAAATCTTTCCTCGGTCATTTTTCCGGCGTCATTTAAAAGGACATTACCGTTTTCTATTTCACCAAAAAGATGCGTCCGGCTTTGTGTGCATATCGTAAGAAAATAGGCGTTATTTTGACTATAATCATACCCTTGTAACCGTTGCGGTTTCCTTTGCGGTAAATCCAAAATAACACCTCTTTAAAATCAGAATGATAAGAATCACGCGGAACGACACAGGGGTCGTTCCCTACGGGGTTGAACGGTGCGTTTAATGGGGGTTAAACACCGGTTGACGGTATAACATGTTATTCCCCTGACAACTTTCGGATATAGCGTTTGAAAAAGGCTACGCCATCACCGACTGCGTCAACCGGGCAACGCTCGTTTGTGGCGTGGGTGCAAAACAGCAAAGACACATCAACTTTGAAGGGTGAAAAACGATATATGTTCTCACAAATCGGTTCATAGAACCAAGAGTCCGTGCCGCCCATTACGAGGAATGGCGCGACGGCGGTGTTGCTATCCTCTTGCATGCAAAGTGATTCGATTGTCTTGTATGTTCGCGTTTCCGTCGAGGACATTTCCGACGCTTCTTTGCCCTTTAAGAGTTTAACTGTTACATCCTTGTTTTTAACAACTTTTTTAATATGCTTTTCAATATCGGCAATTTTTGTGCCGGGCATTTGGCGGAAGTTGACGGTTATTGATGCCGCTTGTGGCAAAACATTCGCCGCAGGGCTCCCCTGTGCCATGGTTACGGCGGTGGTGGTTCTGATCATACAAGCCGCAGGTGGGATTTTTGTAAAAATCTTTTTAATAAGCGGCTTTAAAAGCCAGATGTTACAAGTGATAATTCGCACCGGATAAGTGACACTGCGACCAAGAATATCCAGCAGAGTTGACACAAAGGGATAAATTTTCGCCTTAAACTGATTGTTTTCCAAGTCCTTTATAACATCTGCCATTTCGCCAAGGGCTGTGTGTTTTGGCGGTTGGGCTGAATGGCCGCCTTTTGAGTGGACAGTCACCTCAAAATCCGTATAACCTTTTTCGCCGATACCGATGCCGGCAAGACTTTTATTGATAACGCCCTTGACATGAATTGGCAGGATTACCCCGCCTTCGTCAATCACGCTGTCCAAATGAACACCGCGGCTTTTAAGCGTTTCCATAATCGATTTTGCGCCGGAGTGGTCCGAGGCGACAACCTCTTC
>JAAYFA010000295.1 GCA_012728445.1 Clostridiales bacterium
CGCTTTACAGAGATATGGCGTCTATACCGGTTTTGGCAAAGCAAGGTTCGGTCATCCCATTATCGGCTGATGAAGGCAACACCACTGAAAACCCTGTAAACCTGCTGCTTTGGGTCTTCCGTGGCAATGGCAGTTTTGAGCTGTACGAGGACAGCGGGCGCGTTGATTATGATAACACCAACGCACGGACAAAGTTTGAAGTAAGCGAAGCGGAAATTTTAACCTTAACCATACACCCGGCAACGGGTGACCCCAATGTTTTACCCCCGGCAAGAAATTATTCGATTGTCTTTAAAGACATCGTCAAGGTAGAAGCCCTGCGGGTATTGGTCAACAATAAATTGAGTGAAGATTTTATTTGCGAAGGGGACAACCCGGGAGAAAAACCCTTTGAAATCGAGCTGAAAAATGTCAGCGCAGGTGCCGCCATTCGCATAGAAATTACCGGCTATCAAATCAAAGAAAACCCGCCCGTAAAAGAAAAAATCATCGATATTTTTTCACGCTGGCAAGCAGGGAATTTCCACAAAGCATTGTTTTACAATCGGGTCCGACTTATAGAAGAAGAACACATCTGCCGAAGGAAAATAAAAAGAATGTTACTGCCGCGAAGCGTAAAAAAAGCATTGCTCAACTGTTTTGAAAAAGACGAAAAACCGACATCGTCGGCAATAAAATAAAACAGAATAAAGGGAGTGTAGTTTTGATTAACAAAATACTCGACATGTTTGCCTATCGCGAAAAGGTGATGTTGACGAGGCTTGGGTCTGCCTTGCGTAATTTGTTTTTTAGCGGCGGCAAGCTTTCAATTGTCAGTATAATTGCTTCCCTTGTCCTTATCGCAGAGCTTCTCGGTGCATTGATATTCGGCTTGCCGCAAACCCCACGCGGGCAGAAAATTGACCTGTCCGAGTGGGATCTTGTATGGGCAGATGAGTTTAACGGCAGCGTGCTCGACCAAAGCAAGTGGTTAAACTGGTACACCAACGAACCCCGCAGGGGCGGGTACTGGGATAAAGATCAGATTATCGTTGAGGACGGATTCCTGAAAATTCGAACAGAGTACCGGGATGATGTGCCCGGTAAAGCCGGCTGGTATTCCGGTGAAGTGGAGACAAAAGGGCTTTACGAAAAAAAGTATGGCTACTTTGAATGCCGATGTATTTGCCCGGGCGGCATTGGTCTTTGGGCGGCGTTTTGGACACTGGGGGAAGGCATGTTTGAACAACCTACCGGCAGTGCGGCAAACGGCTGTGAAATTGATATGTTTGAATCCTCCGGCTTTGCAAAAAAAAGCAAATTCGCGCGGGATGGCGTCAACCAAGCGACCGGCTACGACGGCTATGATGGTGAGATAAGTAAGGGCGTTATAATCGGTAGCTATGCCGGGAAAAACATTTTTACCGAGTTTAATACCTTTGGGTTGGAATGGAACGAAAACGAAATTATATGGTACATCAACGGGGTGGAAACCGACCGCCTTTCCGGCGAGTGGGTCCCCAAAGCGGAGCAATTTCTTTTGCTTTCCGTTGAAGTTGCAGGGCGAACAAGCGAAACGGGTATCGGTGGGGAGCCTGTGCCAAACCTCAACGAAAACGACAACATCAGCCAAAATGACAGCGACATTTTTCCGTTGGATTTCATCGTGGATTATGTAAGAGTGTACGACAAAAAAACAGTTGCAGAATAGGCGGTTTTATGTTCTTCCACTCTCATGAAAAATGTATCAAGGTTATTAGATGAACCACAAAAAAGTTCCGCAAATGTCTAAAAAGACACAAGCGGAACTTTTTATTTTTATCAATTTGCCGGCGGATTTACACAGGGGCTACCAAAGGCTCGTCAATCTGTTGGGGTAAGACAACTTTTCTTTTTTTTCTAAAATAAAGCACAAGCCACACAAGAAGTGCCACGGGGATGCTTGAAATTGCGACGATAACAAGCAGTTCCATCGGGATATAATCATACAAGCCGTCGCCCAAAACGGTGAACAAAACAACCCTTGGCATAATACCCAAAACCGAAACAAAGAAATACGGTGCAAATCCGATACCCGAGGCGCCAAGGAACAAGCTTACAAAATCAATCGGAAAAGCCGGTAACACACGCACGCCGAACAAAAAAGATAGCTTATTTTTTTGGCGGGTGTTCATCAATTTTTCGCCCCACTTCTTACCGCGCAACTTTTTTTCAACATAGCCGCTGCCGAGGAAGCGGCCCAGCCAAAAAGTAACCGTCACCTCAATGGCGATACCCGCAAGGTTTATGGCAAGGGCCACGGGCAAATCAAAAGCCATGCCGGTATAGATGTAGATAATGGAAGCAGGCACAACAAAAAGTACGGATTTAAGCAGGTAGATGCCAAGCACCGCCGTCACTGCCACACCAAAGCTCGACGCCGCCGCAACAACACCTCGCACGTCAAGGTGTGTCAGTTTGTTATAATTGCTCACGGCAACCGTGAACAAAATGACCGCGACCGCTATGCGCACAGCGACGAGCATATATTCTTGCAGTTTTTTGTGTTTTTGTGTTTTTAACATCGGTTTAATTTCACTTTCCTTTAGTCGGCGAACGGCTGGCCGGTAAAGCCTAAACGCCTATATCAGATGTTGATGCTATTTTCCATCAATTTTTGCGTTGAGTTCTATCAAGGCCAGACTGATTAACTCGTTTTCGTCGGCAATTTTATTTGTCAGTGTTTTAACACTGTAAAAATAATTAAAAAACCTTGCCTGACCGTCAGCGTTGAAAGCCATATTTTCAAAATCATTTTCCATGGATTCAGCAACGCGGCAAGCCCGTTCGTAATCGGTGCTGCTCAGGGCCAGTAGCATAATATCGTTCGTATAGCTCCCGACAAAACAGCTTTCCGAACCCAGTTCGGCAGCTTGGGCCTGTATGTGTTTGCTTAGTATAATTTCCTGTAGCTCGGTGGCGGAAAGATCGTTTTTATCCGAAGAATCTTCGCACATACATAAGATGACAGAAAAAGGCTTGTTTTCAAGCTTGCTCAAACGCACGGACAGGTCAAGCTTGGCATCAAGCTCTTTTCTACTGTTAAACACACCGGAATCATTGCCGATGGATATTTTAAAGTACGAATCTTCTGCGTTGTTGCCGATGTTGTGAGCATCGGGGCTAACGAAAAGGCTGCGGTCTATTTTTTTCAACACTTCCACGATAAAGGTTTCGTTACCAACCGTTTTCGGGATGGCAACTGCAAAAATTATACTGTCGCCTTTTTTATCAAGTTTAAAAACCGAGCGGTTTTGGAGGAAGGCCTTGCGCGAAATGCAGTTTTCGCAGCTTGAATCTCTATTCCAAAAAACGTAGCACGTTTCCGACAAAAGCTCTCCCGTGTCGTTTTTCAGTATTTTAGAGGTGTTGTTGCGTGGGTCTACAATACGTACCGCATCATACATTTCCGGCAGCAGGTTTAATTTTTTTTGCATTTGCCCCAGCAGAATTTCAGCCCCTCCGGTGTCGCCCGGGTGCACATCTTTTGACTCTATGCCGCCACTCGTGACGGTTATATACTCGGAAGGCGTCATCCCGGTAAATTTTTTGAACACGGTGGAAAAATGGTTTTGATAGTTAAACCCGACCCGTTGTGCGATGTTGATAATATTCAGGGATTCGTCCAGCAACAGTTCCTTGCTTTTTTCAATTCGCACGGAGTTAATATTATCCGTCAAGATAAGACCGGTTTCTTTTTTTATCAAGGAAGACAGATAAAAGGTGCTCAGTTGTGTATGCTCTGCAAGCGTTTTCAACGTTATTTTTTCATCATAGTGCTCGTCGATATAGTCAAGAACTTGCCTGACTGCCTTGGAATATGTCTGTAGCCTGTTGACCCTGACCGAGCGTGCGAAATCAAAAAGAGTTTTTTTCATCAGTTCAAGTATTTCAAAGGCGTTTTCAAGCTTTTCCACCTGTCGAATATATTTATCCAGCAAGTCAAGCATGGTGTAATAAGGGGTATTGGCTTCAATCGTGGCGAAACAGGCCATGGTGCAAATTTTAATATAACTGTTTTTAAGGGAGCGCAGGTAGTCCTTATAGTCTAGCTGATGTGTCGGCATACTGCCGTTGACTATTCTTTCGGCAATGGTATCGACCGTTGTTGTGTCCCCGCTATGGATTGCATTTTTCAACTTCGTGTAATCTTCGACCCTGAGCTGCCTGACCGGGTACTCATCATCAATATTTGATTCATGTTCTTGTAAAATGTTTTCGGGCTCACCGCCGTTCCCGTCGCGTTCACCCTTTGGCTTGCCGTGTTTGCCACAGACGATTTGAAGACCCCTATTACCGTCAAAAATGCTGCGGGAGATGCTGTTGAGCGTTTCACCGATAGCGGCTAATTTTTCAAAACCTCTCGATGGTGTTCTCTTGAGAATAACATTTATCGCTTCCCGGTCCGCTTGCTCCGGACAAAGTTCTTCAATCAACGCCTGCGTTTCTTGCGGAGTGTTCGCCTTAATAAAAATAGGTTGAGTGACAAACGCACCGATATAGGTGCCGTTGTTTCGGATTAAAGTGATAACACAGGCGAGGTTTCCTTCTAAAAGATAGGTGAAGAAAACGTTGTTTTCTTTCGCCTGCAATTCCTGTTCGAAATGTTCCGACAGTAAATGGGTTACACTGCGGGTACCAAGCAATATAAAATCACTTGAAATTGTTTTGGTCGGTCTGCTGGCAATAATATTAAGCTGAGTGTCAAAGCAAATGGCCCCAATGCCCGAGGTTTGGCAAAAGGCATTTAATACAGTGTAGGCTTCGTCAAGATGTTGTAACATGTTGTCGGACCACCCCTCTTCTTGTTTGATCATATTTTTGATATTTTTACCCTATCAGGGTATGCGGCAACCGTTGGAGTCCATCGGCAAAGCCTGTTATCTTGGAAGAACAAAGATTAAATTTAATGTTAGGCAAATATTAGGCGAACAAAGAAAAACACTCTTCTTTGTATATTATATATATACAAGTATTGAAAAAGTCATATGAAATCCGTTTTTTGCCTTGAAGTCGTAGAGAAAGAAAGTGGTGAATTAGCGTAAAAATTACTGCTAAAAAGAATTAAACCAGCATCAAAATAGGTTAACCTACACTAAAATACCACAAAAAGATTGTAAAATCAACAAACTACCACAATATATCATATATTTACACAATGTTTTATAAGCATTTATCATTTGCTTGGGGTACAATACGTTGGAGTAAGTAATGTAATACATCTTTATAGTTGCCCATGAATGGTCAACATAAACTGTTTAGCGTTGAAAGGGGTTAGCGGGTATGCAAAACAAGAGGGCGTTTCGGGATACAAGCAGCGGTGCTTTCTCCGGCATTTTCATATCGGTTGTCAAGATATTTATCGTGCTTGTGATAATCATAACTTTTGTCATATATATCGCAACTCCGCCGGGCACACAGTCTTTCTTTACAAATAGTGCTCAGTCGAACACCATTGTGCGTGATGTCGATCCGATTTAGCGGTTGTGCTAGGACAACTTTCCCCAACGATTATCTATTGCTAATTAGGATGAGGTATGTCAATGAAAATACTGATCAATGTCAACGCGCAGATTTCCCCCACAATGATGGAAAGGCATTTTCAAGCCAGCAGTCTCGCAGCTGAGGTCACCGCCGCACCGAACGATACAATGC
>JAAYFA010000063.1 GCA_012728445.1 Clostridiales bacterium
ACATATACCTATAAGGCTGTTGCCGGTGGCGTGGCACTTTACCGTTACAAGGGCAACACAACAAAACCGGATTTAGTTATTCCGGATCAAGCGGACGGCATCAAGGTCGTTGAGCTTATGGACTTTTGTGCCGCCAACGCACAATACCTCAAAACAATAAAAATAGGCGCGAATGTCGAGCGAATAGCTACCTGGGCATTTACCAATTGCCCTGCATTGGAAAAATTCGAGGTTGCTCGGGAAAATCGTTTTTTTGAAACGGACGAAAACGGCGTGCTCTATACAACAGGCAAAAAAGAACTTGTTTTTTACCCGAATGCGCGGGTAAAGCTGAATAAAGACGCCGGCGAAAAGGTTACGGGCGGCGGAGCATATGAAGTCCCCGCAAGCGTGACAAAAATCCGCGACAATGCGTTTTATCTCTGCGCTAATCTCTACACGATTACCTTTAACGAGGGTCTTGAGGAGATTGGCGATGCGGCGTTTATGAAGTGCTCTTCTCTGCAAAATTTCGTCTTGCCACAAAGCCTTACAACCATTGGCAGAGACGGGTTTTCTTTTTGTGATTCGCTGACAACCGTTACCATCCCAAGCAATGTGAAGAAAATCGGCGATTTTGGTTTCTACTCAAAAGCAAGCGCCATCAAAAAAATAACGGTGAAAAGAGCGCGGAACAAAATACACTGCGGCGATGATTGGTTGCCGATTATGAAAAACTCCGGGAACGTGAAAGCAAAAGTTGTTTATGAGCCTTAGAAGGAGGGGCGTCTATGGCGGTACGGGGCGAAACCGAGTTTATGCTTCAACTGGTTGAAGACATAAAAGCGAATTGGAACAAGCCCAAAGACGGCGACCATGTCAGCAACAAAGAGTTTTTTTACCTGATTTTAGGCGCTATGGGCAGCAGCGGCGTGTCGCAAGCGACGGGCTTTTTCGGCTTTACGGCCACCTGCCTGCTGGTCGGCGCGATTTACGGCATATCCTTTCGTGATATCTACGTTATCGGGCTTATCGGCCTGCCGTTCAGCTATATTTTTGGGCCTATCGGTATGATTATCCGTGACAACCTCGGCAACGTGCCGAAGAAAACGATGCGGATGATTAACAGGGTTATGATACCATCGTTTATTGCGGGCATTCTTTTGTTTTTTGTGCCGCAGCAATATTTTGAGTCTATCGTACCGTCCTTTCCGCAACTGTTGGGCGGTCTTTTGGTTACCAATGTTTTCAGCAACTACTATACGAACTTTATCTTAAAAAAGCTGTCCGGTAAGTTTGGCAAGTTTCGTCCGTTTGTCATTGTCGGTGGGATCCCGACCATTCTCAGTATGCTATTGATTGCGTTTTTGCCTTTTGGGGGTATGGAGTACAAAACGAGGCTCTGGGTACTGCAACTGATTTTTCATTTTTACAATATCTTTATTACATACATTCAGCAAAAGGATAATATCGAAAACGTCATAACGCCCAACACGCAGGAACGCACCAAAATCATCGCTATCGGGAACATGGTCAGCGTGGCTATTCCCGGTATGGTGATGATGTTTATCCCCATTTTGGCGGATTACACCGGTGGGTTGGCGTCGCTAAACACCTATCGGTATGTGCTCCCCGCGGTTGTGGTGCTTTTTACGCCGCTCGTACTTTTTCAGGCGTTCGGTGTGAAGGACAGAGTCGTTATTGAAAAAGAGCATAAGCCCGAGGTCAGCATGCGGCAAGGGTTTAAGGAAGTGCTGAAGAATAAATACCTTTGGATATTGAACATATCCATGCTCTTGGGCGCAGTCAGTGCAGGCAGCATCAATGCGCTGAATATTATTGTTATTTATGGTATGCGGCAGGACTGGCTGCTCGGCATCATGGCGACGGTCGTCGGGATATCCGGCGCGCCGGGCAATTTATTTTTACCGTTCATTGTTAAAAAACTCGGCAAGAGAAACGCGGTCTTACTCTCCCGCGGGCTGCAGTATATATCTTTTGTGATGATGTATTATGCCATTATCGGCGAGCAGATATATTTTCTTTTCTTTGCCATGTTTGTCAGCAACATTTTTGGTACCGTGAGCTGGATGGGCGGCCGGACGATGATGCCGGATGCTTGGGATTACCAGCAATACATCTCCCATGAGCGGTTAGAAGGCTGTTCGAACATCTTTGGTTTAATCACCAACCCGCTGACCATGTTGCTCGCTATGATTGTACCCGCGGTTTATGCGGCCGTCGGCTTTACCTCTGATTGGAACGTGATGTATTTCCCCGATATCCGCAACAAAGTTTTGTTAATCACCTTGGGGCTTTCGGTGCTTGGCCACACGCTAAGTTCTATTCCGCTGTTTTTTTATGATTTGTCGGAGAAAAAGCACGCTAGCATCATTGAGGAACTGGGGCGCCGAGCCGATGAACTGGACCGGGAAAAAGACAGTGTACTCACGCCGTAGGAGACACTTTAGGGGTAGCTTTTACATTGACCGATAAGCGCGTTATGGTATTTATAAAATAGATATACGAAATAGAAATTAACGTATCATGACAATAAAGGCAGATATTATACAGATAAAACCAAAAGAAAGAAACAATTTATTGCATATCATTTGAATGTGTGATATTATATACTTGCGTAAATTAATTGTTGTTGGTTCAGCGGAATAGGAGAAATAAAATGGAAATTTTAAAAGCAAGTATTGAAGGTTTTAGAAATATTGACCAAGCAAACATAGAATTCTTAGGTATTACAGCATTGGTATCACTAAATAGTTATGGAAAGTCGAATCTGTTAAAAGCTATCGATTTTGCTGTTGACTTTATCAACCTTGATTCTGACGCAAAAAAAAGGATGATGTCTTGGTCATCGGCAATACCACTAAACCGTACCATTGTGTCCAAAGACTTCTTAGCTGACTTTGAGTTTAAGGTGACAAAGGGTGACAGAGAATATTATATTAATTATGGCTTTACATTTTCATGGGTGCGTGATGACGATAAAGGAGCTCGCATTAATAAGGAATGGCTAAAAATTAAATCGGGTGAAAAAGGTCAAAAATATAAATCATATATATTACGTGATAAAAGTGGTGCTTATTACAAAACATCTCAAACAGGAAGATGTAACAATAGCATAAAGATAGAAAAAGATGAACTTGTGATTAACAAGCTAAAAGCTTACGATTCTTTGTACTATATTGACCTTGTTATGGAAATCAATAATATAAGCGTTTATATTGAACGCCACTTAGATGCCAGCGTTTCGTATAGCCCTGACCCTTTAGTTCGTAAAGACTTTGAGGATTTAGATGTAAGCGGAGTTACGAATATTCCAAGAACTGTGTTCCATCTTAAGCGGGATTATCCGGAAAAATATCAATTACTCGAAAATGCATTTATGCAGTTATTTCCACAAATAACCGAAATATCAGTTGATGAGGTTTCGGTGAAATCAAAAACAAAGACAAAATTTCCTCAAGAAGTGCCTTATATAATGACAGACAGTATATACGTTATTACCGTTGTTGATAAAAACTTAAATCAACCGATTAATTTTGAGCGACTTTCAGACGGGGCGAAAAAAGTCTTTCTAATGTTAACCTATGCCTTACTAGCTGATATAAAAGGTTTGTCACTGATAGCCTTTGAAGAACCTGAGAACTCTATTCATCCGAGTTTATTGCAGAGTTATTTAATTGTGCTAAATCAGCTTGTCAATAGATGTAGAATTGTTATAGCTAGCCACTCGCCATATATTTTAAAGTATTTGGATCCCAGCAATATTTATGTTGGGATTCCAAACGAAGGCGGGCTAGCGAGGTTTGTTCGAGTTCAAAAAAGCAAAGTGAAATCTTTATTATCCGACGCAGATGCTTTTGACAAGTCAACCGGAGATTATTTGTTTGATTTGCTTGGTGGTTCAAAGGATGATATTGAGCAACTTAAAATTTATTTGGAGAATTAATTTATGATAGATAAGTGTGTGGTTATTTTTGTTGAAGGAGAAACAGAGGAGGCTTTCTATCAGTGTGTTAAAAACATAATTCGGCTTAGGTTGGGGGGTAGTTTTGACTGTAAAGTTGAACTGAAAAATGTAAAAGGAGTTTCCAACTATAAAAAGAAGGTATCTAGAATTTTTTCAAAACAGATAATTCCAAAGTATCCCGGATATCAGTTAGATGTGATATTATGTTACGATACCGATGTTTTTGAACTTTCACAAAAACCACCTGTCGATTGGAACGACGTGAAAAAAGATTTAAAACAATATGGAGCAAGAAAAGTAGAGCTTGTCGGTGCGAAAAAGTCAATTGAGGATTGGTTCTTAAAGGATATTGATGGTGTTATAAAATATCTTCGTTTGCCAAAGTCAACAATTGTTTCCGGCGAGTCAGGCGCAAAAGAACTTGAAAAATTATTCAAAAAGGCTAATAAAATCTACATCAAAGGAAAAAAGTCTGCCGGGTTTGTAGAAGCACTTGATGTTGAATATATTTTACAATGCATTTGCTCAGAGATTAAACCATTATGTGTATCGCTAGGATTAAAATGCACGAAGACAGTAAAAGAATGTGCTAAAAATAGCAAATGAGTTGTTCGGATATTTATGATTATTTAGAAAAGGCGGACGGCTCGATGTTTTCCCCGGGGCTGTTTTGCTATAACCTCGGCTGTACTCGCAAGGCATTGTGTTCGTTTTTCGCGAACCGGAAAAGAGAGGAAAAAAACATGAAAAAAGTATTCACATCGTACCTTAGCCTGTTGCTCGCTATTACACTGGTGGTGTCCGTACCGACAACGAGTTTTGCCGTGGAGGAACCGCAAGCCCCTTTGTCTGTTGACATCACAACCAACAAAAACAGCTTTCTGACCTTTGGTGTTGCGAGCTTTCAAGTAACGGTGACCAACATCTCCGAACAAGCGGTTGATACCGTCAGTGCGGAATTGCTTGGTGGGCAACTCGCGCCGCTCGGCAGCAAAAGCGTCATCACGGCTGAGTCCGATTGCCTGCTCCCCGGAGAAAGCATTAGCTTTGCTTTTAAAGCGACGCTGAACAAAGAGGTCGTCGCGCTGACCGGATTACAAAGCCTCGGGCTTGACTTTATAAGGCTTTGGTACAAAAATATACCTCTCGTTGATAATGGATTCGACGATGGACGAACATATGCGGACACCTCAAAAACACTCAAGTTCGGCAATTAAACCGTATCCGCTGTTATCCGTGTTTGGTATGACGGTACCGGAACCGTTGTTCCCGGCAACATACCGGAAATACTTGCCTTTTATAACGAACACGCCAACGCGATGAAGACATACCAGAATCGTGTGACGGTTACAAAAAAGGCCGGCACAACAAGCAAAATCAACTATATTGCCGGCGGTTCTGCTGTGCAAAACCTTGCCAAAGATATGCTCCCGAACGACTACAGTGAAAAACCTGCCTTGACGTTTATCAATGGAATGAGCGGAAGCAAAACGCTTGCGGCATATCTTCCTCGCAGTTACAGTAACCTGATGAGTGAGCTGAACCCGACCGGAGCCAATGGCGTGAAAGTTGCCACTCTTGCGGCCGGCAGTGGCAACCATACCGTCACCATTGTCATGGACGACGACATCATCTCCGGACCGACAGCGCTGAGTGATAAGCCGACCTGTGTTTCAAAATGTATGGACACCTTGAGCCTAACCCCGGATGACTTGACTCCGTTTACTATGGAAAACGCAACTGCTACTTACAGTGGCTGTAGGATTGAAGCCGTTTTTGATGTTCAAAACCGTATGACCAAACTTGATGTGACCACCCCCGTGCAAATCAAGGGAGATCTAAAATATACTGTCATTCAGTTAAAGGATACCGATGTTACCGGCACCTACAATGGCAACTATACCTTTGCGTACTGAGAGCTGTAACATTCAGACCTACCCAGTGTTGCAAACTTTTAAATCTATCGTGAGGCATTGTGCGGATTTGTTGGTGGATACTGGAATAGTTGCTTATGTTGTTCAGGAGCGGACTCCTTCCGTCAAGCCGAGCTTGCCACCTCCCTCGAGAGGGAGGCAGAGTTTCCAACCGGCAAGTCACGTTCGTATTTCTTGTCTCCCTCTTGAGGGAGCTGTCAACCGCAGTTGACAGGGGGAGTGCTCTTTTTCTCGAAAATATATATCCGGCAAGGACGGCTCGGGTGCAGGTGTTATCCGTCATAC
>JAAYFA010000316.1 GCA_012728445.1 Clostridiales bacterium
CCCATTCCACTGTTAGCGACGGCAGAGAGAATTTGGCCACCGTGGTGGAGGAGCACTATGCGCTCGGGTATGATATTTTGAGCATGACCGACCACGGAACGGTAGACAAAAGCTGGACAAACCTCAACATCAAGCCTGCGCTCAATTTTGTTATGAACATCAAGACCTTCGGCTCCATGGACCAACCGACACTTTCGGAAGAACGCTTTGCGGAGCTCACCAATGGTGTTGGCAGAAACGGCAGAGGACTTTTGCGCGTTCCCTTCGGCATTGAACACAATGCGGCGGCGCTCAACAACACGCATGTCAATAGTTTTTTCTGCGATTACGGTGACGGCTATTTAGGCGGCACAAGCTATTACGACCATATCCTCAAGGGCGTTCAGGAAGCGGGCGGACTAAGCGTTATCAACCACCCCGGTGAATATACCGGCGCCAGAAAAGATAGCATAGAAGACGCTTACGACATGAACGACCCGCATTATAACTATATTGTTAAAAAGTACGCCATGCTCTTCATGAATTTCGAAAGCTGCATGGGTATGGAAATCATCAATAAAAACGACAGCAGAACCAAGAGCGACCGCAAACTGTGGGACCTTGTACTGGCAAAAGTAATCCCCGCCGGTAGAAACGTTTACGGTTTTGGCAACAGTGACGCACACAGTAATGATGCGATTGACACCAACTGGAATATTATGTGTATGCCGTCGAACACCGTTGGGAACCTGAGAACCTGCTTGGAGCAAGGCGCATTCTTTGCAGCAAGCCACAACATCCGAAATCCGTTCGAAATCGACAGGTTGGAAGCGGAAACGGGCCTTAGCCTAGGCGATGACTCTTGGGATGCACCCAGAAGAGAGCTTGCCCTTACCCCACCAAAAGTAACAAGCATTACCGTTGATAACGCAGCGGACACCATCACTTTAACCGCCAGCAACCACGAAACGATTCATTGGATAGCGAATGGCGAAGTGATACAAGTGGGTGGCACCATCGATTTGGATGACCATTCCGGCAACCTCGGCAGCTATGTTCGTGCGGAAATCTGGGGCGAAGGCGCTATCCTTTATACCCAGCCGTTTGTTTTGGAATACCAAGGTGCTCCCGGTAAAAGCACATTCCTCTTCTTTGACTTCGGTATAATCTTACACTTCTTTGAAAATGTATTTTATAAACTCGTTGAAAAATCCTTTATCCTTTCTGCGCTTCAGGGGCTGGCGCTTGGTAACTAATGGGGGATGATTTGTTGAACAGCAAACTAAAAGCCATACTCAGCTTGTTCGTTTGCATCTCAATTCTTATTTCACTCGCGGGGCCGGCGGTTTATTCCGCCGAGGCCCCGCTTTCGCTTTGGGTAGCGGCGGACACGCACTACAGACCACTCGGGATGCTGGGGCCGATTGAAGCTGAAAGCGGCTTGCCCGGCGACCCACTGTATTGGCATGCCAATACCCAAGGCGAACTGGTTTATGAATCGGATGCGATTATGAATGAGCTGCTGGCAAGATTTGAATTATCGGGCGTGAGCACCTTAATCATCCCGGGCGACCTGACTTGTTCCGGCAGGCTCGGCGAGCACCGAGCGCTAGCGGATAAGTTTGCGCGCTTTGAAGCGCGCACGGGCAAAAGCATTTTCGTCATCAACGGCAACCACGATGTCAGAGGGCTATCGGGCGGCGATTCGATTGATCTAGCCATTTTCAAGACCCTCTACGCCGACTTCGGGTATAACGAGGCGCTCGCGCAAGATAACGCTTCCGGTTGTTATACGGCGGCGCTCGGCAACGGCTACCGCTTGATTGCCATTGACTCCTGCATCTACGGCGAAGACGCAGGAGAAATCAATACTGCTCGGCTGGCATGGGTGGAAGCGCAGACCGCTTTGGCGAAAGCCGATGGCGTAAAGCTCATCGGCATGATGCACCACAGCATCCTGCCGCATTTCGGCGTTCAAGGCCTCGTTGGCGACACGGTAAAGGATTACAGAATTTTATCCTGTAAATTTGCCGACCGGGGCATCCAAATTGTTTTTACCGGTCACAAGCACGCGAATGATATCACCCAAGCCGTTTCGGCCGCCGGCAACCGAATTGTTGACATTGAAACAACGTCGCTGATTAGCTACCCGAACTCCTACCGTTGTGTCCGCTTTTCGAACACGGCGGTGCAGGTGGAAACGCATAACATCGACCATATCAACACCGCACACTTAGCGCCCGGCTACAATGCGGCACAGCTGGCACTGCTGCAAAATGATTTTCCGGCTTTCAGCCAAGGCTATTTTTACGCTGCGATGCGCCGCTGGATAAACGAATACATCGGCACGCCGAGAAAAATCGCAAATTTGCTCAAAGTCGAACCCGGCACAGCCGGCTATGACGCTCTGGGTCTCGTAATGGGTGTTTTGGGTGACGCGCTAAAGCTCCCGATTTATGATACAACCGGCAGCCCGGCGATAGACAGCGTGGCGGAAATTGCGGCAAGTGTCGGCGAAAGCATTGAGTCGAGCAGTTACACAAATTTTGCGGACTTAGTGGGCTTCTTCGTCTCCGGCATGTTCTGCGGGGACGAAAACACGCCCTACGATTCCCCGGAAGTCAGAATATTTTTGCAAACATTTAAGGCGGCGCTGGTTTATGCTCTGGTTCAAATCCCAACAGATGCGACTAGGGCACTGCTTGCGAGTTTGGGACTGCCCGGCGCAGCTATGCCCGCGAACGAGGGCTCTTACACAGCAGCGGCAAAACTTATTTTTGCAAAAACTGCCGCTTCAAAAATATTAGCCGTTATCCTCAAGCCGCTGATTGAGGGCATCACAGTGGACGCTTTCAGCCCCGCGGATTTGAATGTGACGCTTGCGGGCTACGGCCTTGCCGGCAGCGCATTGGAAACAGGCGGACCGATAACGGATTTTCAGTTGTTTGTGGATATAATCCGCAGATTGTTTTTGATGGTGGTGGATCTCGTTAAAGTTTTTTCTGCCGTTTAGACGCTCTCATCTTTGTATTGTTAGCTGCGAAACGCGGCAAGAGCAGAGCCCTTACCCTACAAGATAGGCGGTCGCCAATATATGGCGACCCTACAGGGCTGCGTTATGTTTTGCAATCGACTAAACTTTTTTATTGTGAGGAGTTCTTTTGTGAAGCTACTTTTTTTTGGCACTTGTTCCGGTACGCAGCCGTTCCCCGGCCGGCACCACACCTCGTTTGCCATTGAACACCGTGACAAACTCTATTGGTTTGACGCGGGGGAAACTTGCTCCTATACGGCGCACTGCATGGGTGTTGACTTGCTCAAAACAAGTAAAATCGTCATCTCCCACACGCACATGGACCATATCGGAGGCCTTGGCAACCTGCTCTGGAACATCCGTAAAATCAACGGTATCACAAATGCCTTTGAGGGCCGCAAGCTCGAACTTTTCATACCACAAATCGAAGCGTGGGAAGGTCTTCAACAAATGCTTGCTTACACCG
>JAAYFA010000083.1 GCA_012728445.1 Clostridiales bacterium
CTGCGCATGAAACGAAGAATATAAAATATTGCGTGAAGTGGAGTTGAAAGGCGCCGTCAAACAGCGGATTCCCTGCAAATCCAAACATCGACAGTAAGTATTCACCGGCGGCCGTGAGGTTGTTCGAGCGAAAAAGCACCCAACCGAACAAAACGAAAGTCATGGTGTAAACATATTTAAGCCAACCAAACTTTTTAAATCTGTTTTCAAAACCGGTCAGTTTTTCCGCTGTTATGAGGACAAAATACATCAGCCCCCAGAGTATAAATGTCCGGTTGGCGCCGTGCCACACCCCGGTCAAAAACCAGACCACAAAAAGATTAAATACCAACCGTGATTTGGACTTTACACGGCTGCCGCCGAGTGGAAAATAAACATAATCCCTGAACCATGTTCCCAAAGAAATGTGCCAACGCCGCCAAAACTCCGAGATTGATTTGGATATATACGGGTAGTTGAAGTTTTCCAAAAAATGAAAGCCGAACATTTTACCCAAGCCGATCGCCATATCCGAATAGCCGGAAAAATCAAAATAAATTTGAAAAGCATACGCAAAAACGCCAAGCCAAGCGAAGGCGACAGAAAGCCCGCCCTTGCTGTCAAATGCGTGGTCCGCAACAATAGCCATCGTATTGGCCAGCAACACTTTTTTCAGGAACCCTGTTATAAAACGGGTAACGCCCGATGTGAAATCATCGAGCGTTTCTTTCCGATACTTTATTTCTTTGGCGATGGTAGCGTAGCGGACGATGGGGCCTGCAATCAGCTGAGGGAAAAACGATATGTACAGCCCCACATACAGCGGATTCTTTTGCACTTCGCCAACGCCTCTGTTGACATCAAGCACATACGAAAAAGCCTGAAAGGTAAAGAACGAAATGCCAATGGGCAAGGCAATAACCGGGACCGTAAGCTGCGCACCGAAAAGGCTGTTGATGCTCTCCAGAGAAAACATCAAATACTTAAAAATAAATAGGATGCCGAGGTTAAAGCCGGTTGCAAGCGTTAAGATAAACCGTACAACGGCCTTTTTACTTTTAAACCGATGGACCATCAACCCGAAAAACCAGTTCGCCAAAATTGACAGCAGCATGACAAAAACAAATTTCGGCTCCCCCCAGGCGTAGAACGCCAGAGAAGCCGAAAAAAGAAAAATATTTTGAAGCAGCCTGCTCTTTCGGAGCAGGACATAATAGCAGAAAACGACCGCCGGTAGGAAAAAGAAAAGGAAGACAGCGCTTGAAAACAGCAACTATTCAACAGCTCCCTGCCTGAATATTTGGGCAATGTCCGTGACGCTGAGAATCCCGGAGGCCACAATGCGTGTACTTTCCATTAAAACCCGCGCAGCGTCAAGCGATGTCAGGCAAGCGGTACCGGCTTCCGCAGCGAGACGGCGCAGTTTAAAGCCGTCGCGTTTTTCCAGCCTGCCATGGGTCGGTGTGTTGATGATGAGCGAAACGCCGCCCTCACCCAGCATATCCATGATATTGGGGCTTTCCCCCGAAATTTTGTTGACAAGTTTTGCTTTGATGCCGGCGTCTTCAAGCGCTTTCAACGTGCCGGTTGTCGCATAAAACTCAAAATCGCTGTCTGCGAAACACTTGAGCATCTCACAGACTTCCGGTTTATCCTTATCCCTCACGGTCACAATAATTTTACCGTTTTGGGGCAATAGTACGCCGCCGCCCTCAAAAGCTTTGAGCAAAGCCTCGTTATAATTGCGGGCGATACCGAGTACCTCGCCCGTTGATTTCATTTCGGGCCCCAAGGATGTATCCGCCCCGATAATTTTTTCAAACGAAAAGACGGGCAGCTTGATGGCGTAATACCCGCTGTTTTTGTACAGTCCCGTACCGAAGCCCATATCCCGTATGCTTTCGCCCATCATGGCTCTTGTGGCAAGCTCTATGGCGGGGATGCCTGTCACCTTGCTGATGTATGGCACCGTGCGAGAAGAACGCGGGTTTACCTCAATAATATAGACCTTCTCTTTGAACACAATAAACTGGATGTTCATCATGCCGACAATTTCCAGTGCGAAGGCAAGACGGCGGGAGTATTCCACAATCGTATCCTGCACCTGTTGGCTCAAAGTAACCGCCGGGTATACGGAAATCGAGTCACCCGAATGGATGCCGGCCCTGTCAATATGCTCCATAATACCGGGGATGAGGATATCCTTGCCGTCACAAATGGCGTCCACCTCAACCTCTTTGCCCATGATGTATTTATCCACAAGCACAGGATGTTCCTGCAAGGTACGATTTATAATTTCCATAAACTCACGAATATCGTCGTCCGAAACAGCGATTTGCATGCCTTGCCCACCGAGTACATAGCTCGGGCGCACAAGCACCGGGTAGCCCAGAGAATGCGCGGCCAGCAAGGCCTCTTCTTCTGTAAAAACGGTTTGTCCCTTTGGACGAGCGATATCGCAGGTTTCGAGTATTTCGTCAAAGCGCTCCCTGTCCTCCGCGGCGTCCACGTGGTCAGCGTCTGTGCCGTATATGTGCACCCCTAAATCATGCAGGGTTTTTGTGAGTTTAATTGCGGTCTGCCCGCCGAATTGTACGATAGCCCCGTCGGGTTTTTCAAGCGCGACAACATTTGCGACATATTCGGGCGTTAGCGGCTCAAAATACAGTTTATCCGCCACGTCAAAGTCGGTTGATACCGTTTCGGGGTTGTTGTTAATAATGATTGTTTCGTAGCCAAGTTTTTTAAGCGCCCAGATGTTGTGACCGGAGCAGTAATCAAACTCGATCCCCTGCCCGATGCGGATAGGACCGGAACCGAGCACCAGTACCTTCTTGCGGTCGGAAGTCGGGTCCACCTCATTTTCCACCCCGTAATCGGAATAATAATACGGCGTTTTTGCCGCAAACTCGCCCGCACAGGTGTCCACAATCGAAAACGCCGGTGTGATACCCCACATTTCACGCATGGTTTTAACCGCGGAAGGCGTACTCGCAATGCCGCGGGCAATCATCGCGTCTGTAAAGCCCATCTTTTTTGCCATGAGCAAGGTCTCTTTATCGCACGAGCCGGCGCTCAGCTTTTTTTCCATATGAACAATGTTTTCGATTTTTGTTAAAAACCACATATCAATGGTCGTAATTTCATGTATCTCCCCGGTCGTAATACCGTTGAAAATAGATGCTGCGATGGCGAAAAGACGTTCGTTGTCTACGCTGAGCAGCAGCTCGCGGAGTTCCTCGTTGCTTTTTGCCGTTAAAACGGGTAAAAGCAAGCTTTCCCTGTTTTCTTCAAGAGAGTTGACTGCCTTGTGCAAGGCCGCCTCAAAAGAGCGAGAGATGGCCATGACTTCGCCCGTTGCCTTCATCTGTGTACCGAGGGTCCGCTTGGCGGTGATAAACTTATCAAAAGGCCATTTGGGGAACTTTACCACACAGTAATCCAGCGTCGGCTCAAAGCTGGCAAAGGTTTTGCCCGTTATGGCGTTGGTAATTTCGTCAAGGCCAAGGCCCAAAGCGATTTTTGCCGCAACCCTGGCTATCGGGTAACCGGTTGCCTTTGAGGCAAGCGCGGAAGAGCGAGAAACCCTGGGGTTTACCTCTATAACCGCATATTCGAAGGAATCCGTGTGCAAAGCAAACTGCACATTACAGCCGCCCTGTATCCCCAGTGCACAGATGATATTAAACGCAGAGCTACGCAGCATTTGATGGTCTTTATCCGACAGCGTTTGTGACGGCGCAACCACGATGGAATCCCCCGTATGCACACCGACGGGGTCAAAGTTTTCCATATTGCACACCGTGATACAGTTGCCTTTACCGTCGCGCATCACTTCATATTCTATTTCTTTCCAACCCGAGATGCATTTTTCAATCAGCACTTGGCCGACTCTGGAAAGGCGTATGCCGTTTGTCGCAATTTCTCTGAGTTCTTTGGGGTTGCAAACAATACCGCCGCCGGTGCCGCCGAGGGTGTAGGCGGGACGCACGATGACCGGGTAGCCGATTTTTTCCGCAAAAACCAGCGCATCCCGGACCGTTTCAACAACCAAGGATTCGATACAAGGCTCTCCTATGGCTTCCATGGTATCCTTAAACTCTTGCCTGTCCTCCGCCATTTTAATCGCTCTGGCCGAAATACCGATAAGTTTCACGTTATATTTTTCGAGGATACCCTTTTCGTCAAGTTCCATCGCCAAGTTTAGCCCCGTTTGCCCGCCTAATGTCGGCAGGATGGAATCGGGGCGCTCAGCCTCAATGATTTTTGTCAGTGTCGGTATCGTCAGCGGTTCGATGTAGACGATGTCCGCTATCTCGCCGTCCGTCATGATGGTGGCGGGGTTGGAGTTTGCCAAAACAACCTCAATGCCTTCCTCACGAAGCGAGCGGCAGGCCTGCGTGCCGGCGTAATCAAATTCCGCCGCTTGGCCGATGATGATGGGGCCCGAACCTATTACAAGAACTTTTTTTATACTCTGATCAATCATTGTATTGGCCATCCTCCATCATTGTTATGAAGCGGTCGAACAAGAAAGCGGTGCCTTGCACACCGGGCGAAGCGCTAGGATAAAATTGAACGGTAACAACAGGCTTGCCGTGGTAGACAATGCCTTCCACCGTTTTGTCGTTGACGTTGATGCAGTTTATTTCCGCATTTTCCGGCAACCCTTCCGCACTCACCATGTACCCGTGGTTTTGCGCGGTTATATATGTTTTGTCTTGATTCAAAAATTTTACCGGGTAATTTGTTCCCCTATGACCCTGTTCCATTTTTTGGGTTTTGCCCCCTGTCGCCAACGCCATCAACTGATGCCCCAGGCCAACACCGAAGGTAGGAAGGGAAAGATCATACAGTTTCTTGATTTCTTTAATAATATCCGCATTGTGAGCCGGGTCACCCGGCCCGCTTGAGAGCATAAGACCGTCGTGCTTGCCGGCCATAATCTCTTGTGCTGTGGTAAAACTAGGGTAAAGAGTTACCTTGCAACCGCGGCTAACAAGCGCTTGCTGGAGATTGTTCAGCGTGCCGCAATCTAAAAGGGCAACAGAATGACCGGTGTTTTCCATCCCAAAAGTCATTGATTGCTCAATGCTGACGGATTCCACCAGTCTGATTTGCTTGAAAGAAGAGATCACATCCATTAAACGAGGCATGTTCGAAATGTTGTCTGTTATCACACCCCGCATGGTCCCTTTTTCTCTTAATTTTTTAACAACCGCTCTTGTGTCAACATTGCAAATGCACGGGATGTTGAATTCAAGCAATATTTCTTCAAGCGGTTGCGTGCATCTGAAATTGGAAGGTTTGTCGCAAAGTTCGTGGACAATGAGCGCGCAAGGCTGCAAGCGTAAAGATTCAAAATCCTCACGGCTGATGCCGTAGTTGCCAATCATCGGATAGGTCATCACGACACCTTGCCCCGCATACGACGGGTCTGTTAAAACTTCAAGATAGCCGGTCATCGAGGTGTTAAACACCACCTCACAAGCAGTTTCGTGAAATGCTCCGCGTTGGTTGCCTTCAAAAATTGAGCCGTCTTCCAGTAGCAAATATGCCCTCATTGATTCACCATGCCTTTCAAAGAAATGAAGCGCTTCTAACGGAGAAGTATAGCACGGATGTCGAAATACTTATATTTGTAGTGGAACAATAAAAAATAATTAATCATTTATTTATGTTTTTTCGTGAAAATATTCTTTCGCATCTTGGATATCTCGCCTGATTTGTTCACTGAGTGCCTGCGGCGACTCAAACTTGCGCTCGGGGCGCAGATACTTAACCAGCTCCACCTCAATACGACGCCCGTACAGGTCGCCGGAAAAATCCATGATGCAGGTCTCACTACGCAAGGAGCTTCCGTTAAAAGTCGGGCGGAAGCCGATATCCGTAACCGCTGTATACCGCGCGCCGTCAACTATAGCGCCGGATATATAAACCCCGTACTTTGGGATAACGAAGCCTTCGGGGAAATTCTGGTTGATGGTCGGAATGCCCAGTTGCCGCCCCAGTATTTTCCCGCCGACAACCTCAAAATTATAAGAAAAAGCTCTGCCGAGCATCGCGTTAGCCGGTTCCAGGTCGCCGTTTTCAATTGCGGTGCGGATGCGCGTTGAGCTTATCGGCAGGCTATCGTACGTTATCGCGTGCGTTACCTTGCAGGCAAGGTTTCTCTCTTCACAAAGTGTTTTAAGTAAATCGGCATCCCCCGCGCCGTCATGACCGAAACGGTAATCATACCCACAGCACACCGCTTTGGCATGGAGCCTTTTCATCAGCACATCTTCCAAAAACGCTGTCGCCGTCAGATTGCGGACTTCCTCAAACGGTATGGTGAAATGGCGAACGCCCATCGCATCAAGTTCTTTAAGGCGCAGCGATTCCGGTAGAATTGCGACCGGCGCTTTACCCGTCAGCACCAACTGCGGGTGTTTGTCAAACAACACCACGCAAGGCGTCAACCCCTGCGCTTTGAAGGCCAAAGCAGAGTTGATAACTGCCGTGTGCCCCTTGTGCAAACCGTCAAAGGTACCCAGCGCTACAGCCGAGGGCTTGTCGAAAATAGTTGAAAGCATGAAACTGCAGTCCCTTTCTGAAGGAATTTAGTATGGAGACGCAATGGGGGAGCGTGACTTCATCACGGGAAGCGGTAGAAAAGCAATAGGGGTTGCGGTCGGATTGGCGAGGTTGCGCTAAAGGTTACTTTGTCTTGCAATAAAAAGCATTGAGGGTAAAGGTTTTGCGTTAAACGCACCCATTTATCGTTCTTCCATTGCTTTTCCATCGCTTCCCTATTGCTTCTCTTCTTATTTCTTATATTTCTTCTTCATACGAAGCTCTTTGGGTAGGATGCTTTTACGCAGGCGCAGCGTTTTGGGCGTTACCTCAAGGAGCTCGTCGTCGTTAATGAATTCCATGCACTGCTCTAAACTGAGGGTTGACGGTGTGATAAGCCGCAGCGCGTCATCCGCGCCGGAAGAACGGGTGTTGGTCATTTGCTTTTTCTTACACACGTTGCATACGACATCCTCATTTTTTGCGCACTCGCCGACAATCATGCCTTCATATACATCCATCCCGGGGCCGATAAACAGTCTGCCGCGATCCTGTGCCGCAAAGAGTCCGTAGCCGGTGCTCACGCCCGTTTCGTGTACCACTATCGAACCTTGTTCGCGGGTTTCTATTTCGCCCTTATAGGGTTCATAGCCCGCAAAAATCTGATTCATAATACCGTTGCCGTTGGTGTCTGTCATAAATTCGGAACGGTAACCAATCAGCCCTCTTGAGGGTATTTTAAATTCCAAATATGCGGTGCCGCTGCCGCGGGCGCTCATTTTTTCAAGCTCGCCTCTTCGGGAACCAAGGGACTGGATGACGGTACCCGCATACTGCTCCGGCACTTCAACCACCAGCAGTTCCATGGGCTCCAGCAACTGTCCGTTTTTCTCTTTAAAGATAACCTTCGGTCGGGACACCTGAAATTCGAAACCCTGCCGCCGCATGGTTTCAATCAAAACGGAAAGATGCAGTTCGCCCCTGCCGGAAACTTTGAAGGAATAAGTCGTATCCGTGTTTTCAACCCGCATACTCACATTCGTTTCCACCTCTTTAAACAGGCGGTCACGAATATTGCGGGAGGTGACAAATTTGCCTTCACGCCCGGCAAACGGGCTGTCGTTTACTAAAAAATTCATAGAAATAGTCGGCTCGTCAATCTTGACAAACGGCAATGGCTCAATGCAAGCCGGGCTGCAGGCCGTTTCGCCGATATTAATATCCGCTATACCGGAAACGCACACAAGGTCGCCCATCTTCGCAGACTCAACCTCCACCCTGTGCAGTCCTTCAAACTGATACAAGCGGGATATTTTGACCTGTTCAACTGTTTCGTTTACTCTGCACAGTGCAACCGGCTGGCCCTTACTGACCGTACCGCGCTCCACCCTGCCCACGCCAATTCTGCCGACATAATCGTCATATTCCAGGCTTGAAAACAGGATTTGCAACGGGCCGTCTAAATCGCCCTCGGGCGGGCTCACTTGCTCTAAAATTAAATCCAGCAAGGGGCGCATATCGCCCTCGCTCACCGTTTCATCCAGTGAAGAATACCCGTCCCTTGCAGAAGCATACACAACGGGAAAGTCCAGCTGGTCTTCCGCGGCGCCAAGCTCAATGAGCAGGTCCAGCACCTCGTCTACCACTTCCGCCGGCCGCGCGCCGGATCTGTCCACTTTGTTGATGACGACGACGACCTTCTTTTTCAGGCCGAGCGCTTTTTTCAACACAAAGCGTGTCTGCGGCATACAGCCTTCAAATGCATCAACCAATAAAAGTACGCCGTCCACCATCATCAGGATGCGCTCCACCTCGCCGCCAAAGTCGGCGTGACCGGGCGTATCTACGATGTTGATTTTAACATCCCTATAATGTACTGCCGTGTTTTTAGATAAAATGGTAATGCCGCGTTCCCGCTCCAAATCATTGGAGTCCATAACGCGTTCGGTGATCTGCTCATTTTCGCGGTAGATGCCGCTCTGCTTGAGCATTTCATCCACAAGAGTTGTTTTGCCATGGTCAACGTGTGCGATGATTGCAACGTTTCTGATATCTGTTCTAAGTGCCAAAAGTTTACCCCTTCTTCATAAAAATGCCTTATTTATTCTACCGAAATCCCTCTCGCAACTCTTTGCTGCGCAAGTTCTTCGGTTATGCGTTGTTTTTTGCTGCCCGTGAGGTCGTAGAAGAAAATTGGCACCGCACATAGCAAAAGTGAAAATGCCGGAATAATGGAAACGACCGAGAAAATTCCGTTGCGCTGAGAAGCAAGAAGCGATGTGGCCGGAATAGAAGCGGCCCCGCCCACGATTTTACTCAGGTCTATTTCCACCACTTTATACATTAAAACAATAAACGAGGTGGCGAGTGCATTGCCCAGTTTATTGACAAATGATTGGCAGGCCGAGCCTATGCCCGCTTCACGCCGCCCCGTTTTCCATTCCATATAATCCAGCGCGTCGCCGATCATGGCGGAAGACACCACATTGATAACACCTGCCGGGATGCAGGAAATTACCAGGAAGGGTATGCACGCCCAAAAGTTATCGTAACCAATAAAATAGATCGTCATGCTCGAAACAATACCGATGGCGCACGAAACAATAATAAGCTGCTTGTAGCTGAATTTTTTGATGAGTTTTGGCATCGCAATCATTGTGCCGAACATCCCGATGGCCGTGGCAAGAGCAAAAACAAGACTAACCTTAGAAATGCTGCTCTGCAGGGCTTGGCTCTGTTCTGCGGGGGATAAGCCTAAAAACGACGGCCCAATATAAAACGAATACCGTGCAACATGGATGGCACCGGCTTGGAACATATAACGCCCACAGGACAATACGCCCATTATCAGCACCAGCACGAGCGGTTTGTTGGTGAACAGCAATTTTAACGAGCCGGCCTCGCCGGGCTTACGCTTTTCAAGCGGGATATTCACCCGTTCCTTGACGTGGAAATAGGTGCTTGCAAAAAGAATGTTGCCGATGACGGACGCAACCAGGGCAATAACAATATACCTCGTTTTTTCCAACTCGTTGCCGCTAAGCCCCGTTTTGGACAAAACCGGACCAAGAATCATAAAAATCGCCATGGGTATAGCGGATCCAATCCCGTTGGTCGTCCTTGCTACGGTGAAGGCTTTGCCCCGCTCAGCCGGGTTCGGCGTCATGAGGTTGGGCAAACTCCAGAACGGTACATCGGACATCGTATAAATCATGCCCCAAAGTACATAGGTGACCACCGCATAGACCATTTTTGCGTTGAGGGAAACATCCGGCGCAAAAAACAGCAGGACTGTCAGCACTGCAACGGGCAGTGGCGTTATATACAAATACGGTTTCATCTTGCCATGTTTCATATTTAACCGGTCGGCAATCATGCCCATCACCGGGTCGTTCACGGCATCCCAAACCCGTGCCAGCAACATCAGCAGCAGCACGAATATTGGACCGAGTCCGAAAACATTGAGATAAAAATCAGAAATATAGGACGACATAATGCCGTAAATCATTCCCTGCCCTAAGGCGCCGACCGACAGCATGCGGAACTCTTTTTTACCGATATAGGTTTTCAGTGCTTCCATAAAAGTTCTCCTTTGATGTTATTCGACTTTCATATCCACAAGCTTCTGCTTGCCCGTAAAAGCGTCAACAGAAAGTTTAACACTGTCAAAAATTGCCGTCTTGATATCGTCATCCGTTGCCCCGAGGGAAACGCTCCACTTTTTATCAATGAAAGTGTTCATGCCCATAATATCCGCCAAATCAACCGGGTTCAGGCCCGGGTCAATATTCTTCTTGGCGTATTGCTTGTGCATCGTCTTACCGAAGAGTTTGAACATCCAATTAGCAATATGAATAATCTTGCGGTCCGGCTTGCCCATAGCGGCGTGCGCAATTTGAAGAAATTCATCCCAAGTCAAGTTGTAGTAGCTGATCGGGTATGCATTTGCACCTTTGTTCAGCTCCGCCGCGCCAACAATAGTTTGCGCCACTTGGCGCACCGTGAGCATCGCTGTACCACCCTTGGGGTACATGGTAACACCCGGCATTCTATACAGTTGTTCAATCAGGATAACCCACACAGGCTTGCGCCCGGGCTGCGTGCCGAATATATACGGCAGTTCCAGCACGGCAACGGACATTTTGTCGTCTGCCAGCGCCAGCGCCGCTTCTTCCTGCTCAATACGGCTGCGGATGTACGGATGCTTTTCCGTGAGCTTCATTTCCGGCTTTTCTTTTGCGAAATACGCAAAATAGGACCCAAGTATCACAGAACTCGTCAATCCACATTCTTTTGCCAGACCAATCAGGCGCTTTGTAGGGTTAATATTGAATTTTTCGTAATATTGGTATACGGGTGCCGGGAACTCAACACGCTCGTCAATGCCTGCGGCAAACACGAAGCAGTCGCAGCCCGCCATCAGCACCTTGATTTCGTCGTCCGTCATTTCCATAAAGTTACCAAAGACCAGTTCCATTTCCTTCGGTATTGGTGCACCTTCCGGCAATGGTGGAAGAGCCATTGACTTGACCGAATGCCCTTTGTCGAGAAATAACTGTGCCGCGGCGCAGCCCAAAAGACCCGTGCCGCCTATCATAAATACCTTCATTTTGTCAACTCCCTTTAATATTTCATATTATTATACTTAAAAATCCTGCAAAATACGTCAAAAATCTTGATTCTAACGCATTTCTGCATAGATTAAGCAGACAGTAGTATATTATATAGTGTATGGGTGGTAATAGTCAACAAAA
>JAAYFA010000186.1 GCA_012728445.1 Clostridiales bacterium
ACGCACTTTCAAAGACGTTTTGAGGGGGAAGCCAAAAAGCCGTTACATACATAACAAAACAAGCAAGGAGATTTTCCTCGCTCAGTTTGATATGTATGTAACGGCTATATAGTCGTTAGTCTTCCGTTGCCCGGAAGTATTCAGTTGTTGCGCTAAAAGGGCACAATACTCCCTTGTCGCTCAAACATGTTATCACACATTTGTTCGACTGTCAATACCCAAAATATATTATTTTACCCCGATTCATAAAAAATATACAGACTGAAAAATATTTTTTCAGGATTGCAATTTGCATTTATTTATGGGAGAATAGCTTTTGTCAAGGGAGAATGTCTGATTACTACGATATTTCGATTCATCAACGGCAAAAACTTACTGGTTTTTCAGAATTGTCAACGCCCCAATGCGTCGTAGGAGAAAAGACACGTGTAAAATCCTTGCCGTTTGCCGGTGGATTTGCTATAATGAATTTGGTAAAAGCATAATAAGGGAGATGAAATGTTTGAACGCAGACGCAATGATCATCGCGCCTGTCTACTCTCAAATTGCATTAGACATTGCATTGCGCATATCGCGCGGAGAGTTGCGGGAAAATACAAAAATATACGGCCGGTCCGTCATGGCGTCGGAGTACGGGGTATCTCCCGAAACGATCCGGCGGGCAATGAGCCTTTTGGAGGATACCGGAATCGTTGAAATCCGTCAAAACAGCGGTTCAGTGATTATCTCGGCCGAAAAAGCAGGCGAGTATGTTAAAAAATTTGGCGAACGCAATGAGCTCCGCACCTATCGGCGCAAGCTCAAAGACCTGCTTGCGCAGCAGGAAGCGCTGTCCCGCAGCATTTCTGAAGCCGCGGAAACGCTTGTAAGCGTGAACGAGCGCTTTTCGCAGACGACTCCTTTTCCGAATTATGAAACAGATATCCCGGACGATTCTCCGGTCATCGGCCGCACGCTGGGTGAGCTTCACTTTTGGCAGCAAACGTCCGCGACAGTCATTGCCATCCGGCGTGAAGACCAAATTATTTTATCTCCCGGACCCTATGCCGTTATCATGGCAGGCGATACGCTGATCTACATCGGTGATATCAAGTGTACTGACGCTGTAAACGCCTTTGTTAATGGGTAAATCAAGTCTAAAAAAACAGCCGCGAACTGTGTTCTGACAGTTTGCGGCAATTTCTTTCTCTTGACAACTGACAACTTACCGTGTAGAATAGAGTTGTTACTCTGACAACTCTATAGTTTTATCGAGTTGTCAATTTGTTGGGAGAGATTGAATGATTACGTTTAAAAACGTCAGTAAAAGCTACGGGTCCAAGAAAATTTTAAAAGACCTGACCTTTTCAATTCGGGCGGGAGAGTTTGTCGTTCTGATCGGGCCGTCGGGCTGTGGAAAAACTACTACGCTTAAGACCATTAACCGCCTGATTGAACCGGACAGCGGTGAAATCAGTATAGATGGGATGAATATCCGCAGCCGGAATCCTGTCGAGCTGCGACGCTCCATCGGCTATGTGATCCAGCAGATCGGCCTGTTTCCGAATATGACGGTGGAACAAAACATCGCCGTGGTTCCGAAGCTTTTGAAAACATCGAAGGAACAGTGGAAACAGATCGTACAGGAAATGCTGGAGCTTGTCGGGATGCCCTATGAAGAAAACGCCCACAAATATCCGTCCGAGCTTTCGGGCGGACAGCAGCAGCGAATCGGTGTGCTTCGCGCGTTGGCGGCCTCGCCGCCTATTGTTTTGATGGACGAACCCTTCGGCGCTCTGGATCCCATCACACGGGATTCTCTACAAGACGAAGTCAAAAAGCTGCAGAAGCGGCTGAAAAAAACGATCGGCTTTGTGACCCATGATATGGAGGAAGCCCTGCGTCTGGCGGATACCATCGTTTTCATGAACGAGGGCGAAATCGTTCAAATGGCTTCGCCGGAGGAAATGCTCCGCAACCCCGCAAGCGATTTAATTCGTGACTTCATGGGCCGGCATACCAATCCGCACAGTGAACAGCCGGAGCTTTTCGCAGAGGATTTGATGCGGACCCGCGTTTTGAAGGTTCCATATTCCTTACATACACTGGAATGTGTCGACCGGATGAACCGGCGCGAGGTCAATTCGGTTATTGTTCTGAATGAGGATGACACTTTTATGGGAACGGTGACGCTGGATACCGTCCGTGAACGGGGAAAAGCGGGACGTGAAATCGGCGAGCTGGTCGGCAATGATGTTCCGGCAATTGACCGCCGTATGCCCGCGCAGGAAGCGTTTGACCTGCTGCTTAGCAGCACCGCCAATTATCTTGTGGTGCTGAACACCGATCAAACCGTGGCAGGAATTGTGACAAAAACCAGTATGGCAAAAGCGATGGGCGAAGCCTTGTGGGGGGCGGTGCTGTCATGACGCTGATGACCTTTATGGGCGAACAGAGATCTGAAATTATCAAAGCACTGACACAGCACATTCATCTGGTGGTGTTTTCCGTTCTGCTGGGGATTTTAATTTCCATACCAGCCGGTATTTTTCTGTCCCGTCATAAGGCGTTTGCTGCGCCTGTGCTGGCGGCGGTCGGCGTCATTCAGACGATTCCGGGTCTTGTGATGCTGGGGCTCGCGCTGATTCTGCTGGGAACCGGAACCCAAACCGCTTTGGCGGTGCTCGCGGTGTATTCCATTCTGCCGATACTGCGCAATACTTACACGGGCATTACAGAGGTCGATTCCGGGATTTTAGAGGCCGGACGCGGCATCGGTATGACGAGAAGGCAAATGCTATTCAACGTACAGCTCCCGCTGGCGACCACGTCCATTGTCAGCGGCATCCGGATATCAACGGTGTATATCGTCAGCTGGGCGACACTGGCCGGCCTGATCGGCGCGGGCGGCCTGGGTGATTTGATCTGGACCGGTCTGGCAACCTATAATACCAACTACATTCTGGCGGGCGCGCTGCCTTCTGCCGTGCTTGCGTTTCTGTTCAGCGGTGTCATCGGTTTGTTTGAGCGTCTGCTGACGCCGCGCGGACTGAAAGGAGGAAGAGCATGAGCGTATTGTTGCCGTTAATTGGAGAGCATCTGCTGATCGTCCTCATCGCCACGGCCGTCGCCGTGATTTTAGGGCTGGTACTTGGGGTAACAGCCTACTGG
Organism: Clostridiales bacterium; assembly: GCA_012728445.1. Taxonomy (GTDB): domain Bacteria; phylum Bacillota; class Clostridia; order Oscillospirales; family Acutalibacteraceae; genus UBA1447. Next base: position 3,151 of record JAAYFA010000186.1, read on the forward strand.
CTGCGGCCTGCGGCTTCCATCATCATTTGGTTTGCCGAAGCGCTGCAGACCATCCCCTCTTTGGCACTGCTTGCCTTGCTGATGATTATTTTTGGACTTGGAAATACGACAATCATTGTAGGGCTGGTGCTGTATGCATTGCTGCCGATCGTACGAAATACCCACACGGGTCTTTCCACGGTGTCACCGGCTATCCGTGATGCCGCCCGCGGAATGGGTATGTCCCGTTTGCAGCGGCTTTTGAAGGTCGAGCTGCCGCTGGCGTTTCCTCTTGTGTTTTCGGGCATCAAGATCTCGGTTGTCAATTCGCTGTCCATTGCGGTCATGGGTGTGCTGATCGGCGCGGGCGGTCTGGGATACCCCATTTATCGTGGGATTCAGACGCAAAATTTTGCCGGGATCATGCGTGGCGCCATACCGGTTATGTTGATGGCAATTTTGTTTGATATTGTCATGTCAAACATCGAAAAACGTCTGGTAAAACGGGCGAAATAATATTTTATCAAAAGAAGGGAATGGTTTTTTGAAAACGATGAAAAAACGGTTTTTTACTCTGGTATTGTCTGCAGTTTTGGTGCTGCCTGTTCTGCTTAGCGGATGCGGCTCTGGAAATACTGTGACCGTCGGGTCTAAGGATTTCAGTGAAAATATCCTTTTAGGCGAAATCTTCGCACAGCTGATTGAAGCGAAAACGGATCTCAAGGTGAACCGGAAACTGAACATGGGAGGCACCTTCGTCAACTTTGAAGCGATCAAGAACGATCAGATTGACATTTATCCGGAATACACCGGCACCGGTTTGACTGCTCAGCTTGAAATGGCGGTCATTACCGATCCGGACGAGGCGTATGATGTGGTGGCGAAGGAATTTGATAGCCGGTTCGGTATCAAATGGCTAAAGCCCCTGGGCTTTAACAACACCTATGCGGTCGCTGTTACGGATAAGGTTTATCAGGAAACCGGGGCCGAAACAGTCAGTGATCTTGTTGCCGCGGCGCCGAACCTGATTTTCGGTGCCGAGCACGAGTTTTTCGACCGGGAGGACGGGTTTGACGGGCTGGCAAACGCCTATGGCCTGACTTTCAAGGGCAACCCGCAGAAAATGAATGTTTCACTGAAATATCAGGCAATGGACAAAGGGGATATTGATGTCACCGATGTATTTTCCACCGACGGAAACATATTGAAGTATAACCTGAAAATTCTGGAGGATGACAAAGGCTTTTTCCCGCCCTATTACGCTGCTCCGATCATTCGGAATAAAACGCTGGAGAAGCACCCGGAGTTGGAGGATGTTTTGAATGCTCTGGCCGGACTTTTTGACGACGAGACCATGACCGGGCTTAATTACAAGATCGACGTGGAGGGCAAGGATGTCGCCGCGGTCGCGAAAGAGTTTCTTGAAGCGAATAATTTGATCTAACGACTGTTTTAAGACGCGGAGACACCGGAAGGGTTCGGTGTCTCCGCGTTTTTTACATCTAAGCAAGGAGTTGTTCACTATGAACGAATGGATTATCCGGCAAGCGCTCCAAAACGGGCTGTCCCAGACCACAGCGAATTACGCCGTGTTTTTTCTGACGGTGATTGTAATCGCCCTGACAGCCGCGGTCGCTTACAAACTTTCCAAACTCATTGTTTTGAAACTGCTCGTCCGGCTTGTGTCCAAAAGCAAGGCGAAATGGGATGACGCTTTTGCGGAACACAAGGTTTTTCATCAGGCGATTATTTTGGTTCCCGCCGCGGTCATCCACATCATGTCCCCTATGCTCGTGACCGGCGCTGTGTGGGTCTCACGGTTTGCGGCCGGCATGATGGTGTTCGGCATTTTACTGACCGCCGACCGGCTTCTGCGCGTGGCGGACGCGCTGTACCGCCGCACGGAGGCATCCAAAACCCGCCCCATAAAAGGATTCCTTCAAGTCATCAGAATTGTGCTGTACGCCGTCGGAGGCATCGTGATCATCAGCGTATTCTTCAATCGCTCTCCCGCGCTTCTTTTGGGTGGAATCGGCGCCGCCAGCGCGGTTTTGCTTCTCGTTTTCCAAAATACCATTTTGGGCTTCGTCGCCAGTATTCAGCTTACGGAAAACGATATGATCCGTATTGGGGACTGGATTGAAATGCCCAGTCACAATGCGGACGGAGATGTTAAGGAAATCACGCTTTACACGGTGAAGGTGGAAAACTGGGACAAGACGATTACAACGGTTCCTACCTATTCTATGATCACTGACTCCTTTAAAAACTGGCGCGGAATGACAGAGGCAGGCGGCAGAAGAATCAAGCGCTCCGTGCAAATCGACATTGGCAGCGTAAAATTCTGTACTGCGGAAATGCTGGAACGCTTCTCAAAAATCCAGTATATCAAGGAGTATTTGGAGCGAAAAACGGACGAAATCAAGGTATACAATCAAGCGCATTCCGTGGATTCATCCAGTGATGCAAACGGTCGGCGGCTGACCAATGTGGGTACATTCCGCGCCTATCTGGAGGCTTATCTGGCGAACAATCCGCGCATCCACCATGGGATGACAATGCTCGTACGGCAAATGCAGCCGGGCGAGGCGGGAATCCCCATTGAAATCTACGCTTTTACTTCAACGACCAGTTGGAATGAGTATGAGGCAATTCAGGCGGATATTTTTGACCATGTGCTCGCCGTTGTTCCCGAGTTTGATCTACGCATCTACCAGAAGCCTACCGGCTCTGATTTGAAAGGCTTGATGCAACAGTCTGAAAAAGGGTAATGAAAGAGCGGATGGGTTTATGTAAGCCGTCCCGCTCTTTTTGACAAACTGACAAATATATTGAGGACTATGAGGGTGAAAGATTTACTCATCGTAATTTCTCCAGTCATAAAGTATTCGCTACAAATACCGCGTTCTGACTGCGATTCATAAAATTTTGATGAT
>JAAYFA010000370.1 GCA_012728445.1 Clostridiales bacterium
CGCTTCGCCTTTATAACATCGTCCTTTGTTGTCATTTTCTGCTTGTCGGCGAAAAGTTCATTTGCCTCGTTAATGATGTCTATCGTTTCCACCAAATCTTCATCCCTGAGTACGCCGTTGCCGTAATCCTCAAATAAAGCGCGGATTCTTAAAACTCTGGCAATACCCTTTTGTTTAACCTCGGTTAAATCATAGAAAAAATACGGTATGCAGTTCAGCGCTGCGCCTATAATGGCGGCAATAATCAGGACATTGAACATATCTTCTCGGAAGGATGCAACCTCCATGACATTGTAGTTGTCCCGCAGACCGAGGCTCTGGTAAATAAAAGGAACAACCATACCGGTGAACATCCCGATCACACTGCCGATGATACCCACCGCGCCAAACATGCCGTCGATGCGCTCGCCCGTATAATAATGCTGATAGTCGCGAATATCGGCGCTGATGCCGGGGTTGTATACGTTGGCAAAAGAACCGACAAAACCGTTGAGATAATAAAGAGCAATCAGTATGAAGATATTTTTATAGAATGGCAGCATCGCACCTATCAGAAAAATGTTAGCGACGTTACTCCAAATAAGCAAGTTGCGCTTGCCTACTTTTCGAATAGCGATTGGGCAAAGAATCATGCCCCACAAAGCAGCGTTTCCTATGAGTGTAGTAGCGAAGCCGTAGGTTCCCATTTTGTCGGGATAACCGTATATAAAAGTCCAGCCGATGATGACGCCGAAGGCACCTTCTAAAAAACCAAGCCAGCCGGCAAGGGAGGTTATCCAAAAATATTTGTTTTTCGCTACCGCCCGGAAAGCGTCGGAAAACTTGAAGTGCGAGATATGCGTCTTGGCTTCGACAATCCGTTCTTTTGTGCCGAAATACGCCACATAACCAATCGCTAAGCCAATGATGGCCACAATCGGATGAATAATTCTGTACGTGGTGATATTATTAAGCCCGCCGGTTAGCTTTGAAAGCATGGGAATAAAAGCACCGGTCAGCGTCGGCGCAAAAGAGCGGATGATGGAGGAAACAGAAATTATATCCGTACGTTCATGGCTGTTGGGGGATATGACATTCGCAATATCCGAATAGGCCTGGCCATAGAACGGTGAAAAAAGTTGTAATAGACTATAACAGATGAAAACAGCCGTTATTTTGCCCGCATAAGGCATGGTTTCGTATGGCAACCAGACAAAAACGATGGAAACAATGACGGTTGGCAGCCCCAACATGGCAAACCAGGGCCTGAATTTGCCGGACTTAAACGTTGAACTATCAATCAAATACGAGCGGATGATGGTGATGCCAAAGCCGATAATGGTGGCGGCAATGGCCATGTACTGAAGGTCCATGGGCTTGATGCCGATGGTGCTGCCCACGAGAAAACTCGTGGCCGTAAGGGCAATCTGACTCGCGAAAAATAGCACGAATTCTTTGCCCATGCCGCCGATACCGTAAGCGACAACTTCCTTATAGGCGACGCGCTTGCCGAGCGGCGGTGTGTTCCAGTGCAGCGCCGTTGTGTTATAAAAGGATATAAATTTTGCTTTGAGCTTATTCTTCATTCAGGACGCACCTTACTATTATTTTGACGGCGACGTTATTGTACACGATTGCAGATGGCTTTTCAACGTTGTTCCTCTCGAGTGTTTATTTTGGTTAAAAAGCAGGGATATGCACAAATGACTGTGCATATCCCTGTTCTGTGTTGTTCCGTTTATTTCTCGTTATTGTTCTTATCTTTCTTATCTTTCTTGTCCGCCCTGTTTTGCTTGGCGAGTTCTCTTTTGCGTTTTAGGCGCTCAATCTCGGCGAGGCGTTCTGCCTTTACTTTATCGCTTTTTTCTTTTTTAAGGCGGTCGTTCTCTTCTTTGCGCACTTTTGCCTCATCAAACATTGCTGCTATATCATCAAAATGTTTATAATTCTCTTGCTCGGTCAAAAGCTTGACAGCATCCTGGTAAGGTTTGGTGGTACGCCTGAACAGCGAGTGTTCGTTTGTGGCTACCTTTATGGCTCTGTTTATTTCATTCCTCGTGACCTTGAGGTTACGTATGTCTGACTTTGCCTGTTTAATACCGGCTTTAAAGTTTTTGCTTTGTGCGTCAAACAAAATTTGGTATGCGGATTCGAGGTCTTCCTCAATGTCGTCCGATCGTTTGAAAAGCTCATCAAAAACAGAGGTATCAAAAACCTTAATGCCGTCTTTATAGTTTTTGTGAATCAGCTTTTTGCTTGCCAGGCGGCGTTTGGCCAGACGAATGGCTTCTTTTCTGATCTTCTTTTCTTCCGGGGTTGTTTTTGGTAGTTGCCTTGCGTCACGAAGAACGGACTTATCCACATTAACCAGCCCCGGCAAGCCCGCAGCAACGACTTCTTCCGCGAGTTCAACTTGTATTTGAACAAGCTCGGTTTCAAACTTGTTCATTTCTTCAATAACCATTTGCGATATTTCAATCATCTTGTTGTGTTCTGCAGCCGCTTCGCGGTCTTTTTTTGCAGACCGGAGTTGAATTTTGTCGCCGGCCTTTTTGGCAGCATCGATGCCGGTGGAAAGCTCGCTCATCTCTTGCGAGTCTGCATACATTCTTGCTTCCCGTACCAAGTCGATTGCCACGACGAGGTCCTCGTCCGACAGCGCGTTGTTGCCGTAGTCTTCAAACAGCGCTCTGATGCGCAGTATATTGACAATACCGCGTTGCCTCGTTTCCTTCAAGTCATAAAAGAAGTAGGGGATTACATTCAGCGTCGCGCCGATGACGGAGGCCAGGATTAATACGCGAATGAGGCTGTTATAAGTGGCCGTGTTATATAAAATATCATAGGGGTTTGGAAGTCCGTTGGCCGCGTTAACACCATAATGGCTGTAAATAGCAGGCAA
>JAAYFA010000027.1 GCA_012728445.1 Clostridiales bacterium
AATAATTTCGTTGAGCGGCAGTTCATAATGAATATCCACCCTGTCGGCTGCAACATACGTCATATCTTTAAATATGCCACGACGGTCCTGGCAGAGCTCCATAATGGTGCCGACATACTCGGACGGGGCATAGATATGAGACGACGTAAACGGCTCTTCGCTGAACGTCACATGCGCCGGGTCGGGGTAGTGGGTCGGGTTATCGATTTCAACCACCGATTCATCGGAAAGATGAATTTTGTAGACAACGCTTGGAATTGTGGTAATCAAATCAAGGTCATATTCTCGCTCAAGCCGTTCCTGAACAATTTCCAAATGCAGCAGACCTAAAAATCCACAGCGGAAGCCGAAGCCAAGAACGCCCGACGTTTCCGGCTCATAGGAAAGAGAGCCGTCATTGAGTTGCAATTTTTCAAGCGCCTCGCGCAGATTGCCGTAATCCGCCCCATCCGCCGGGTAAACGCCGCAAAAAACCATCGGCTTGACCTTGCGGTAGCCGGGCAGCGGCTCTTTGGCAGGACGAGCGATAAGAGTGACGGTGTCGCCTACACGGGCTTCGTTGACGGTTTTGATAGCTGCGGAAATATACCCGACTTCCCCTGCGGAAAGCGCTGCGGCGGGTTCCATATGAGTCGCCCGCATATAGCCAACTTCTACCACCGTAAACTGTGCGCCGGTCGCCATCATGCCCATAACATCCCCGGCTTTTATCTTACCATCCACCACGCGAACATAGACGATAACGCCTTTATAGCTGTCATAAACGCTATCAAAAACCAATGCCCGCAGCGGTGCGGAATCGTCGCCTTGGGGTGCAGGGATGTCTTTTACAATCCGAGCCAGCACTTGTTCCACATTTTTACCTGTTTTAGCGGAAATACGCGGGGCATCCGAGCAGTCGAGCCCGATAAGATCCTCCACCTCCGCGGCAACCCGGTCGGGGTCGGCGGCCGGAAGGTCGGTTTTGTTGATGACCGGGATAAGCGCCAAATCATGCTCAAGGGCCAGGTAGGTGTTGGCGAGTGTTTGCGCCTCAACCCCTTGGGATGCGTCAATAATAAGTACGGCGCCCTCACATGCGGCAAGCGCGCGCGAAACTTCATAAGTGAAGTCCACATGGCCGGGCGTGTCTATCAAATTCAGCGTATAGTCCTGCCCATCCGGCGCCTTATAATTGAGTTTTACTGCGTGGGCCTTAATGGTAATGCCGCGCTCGCGTTCAAGGTCCATATTATCTAGCAGCTGTGCCGTCATGTTCCTGTGGGCTACGGACTCCGTCAATTCCAGGAGCCTGTCCGCAAGGGTAGACTTGCCGTGGTCAATATGGGCGATGATACAAAAATTTCTGATGTTTTCCTTTGATACCGACAATATTTTCACCTCTGGTTTGCAGGCAGTCCGGCTTCTTTTCATGAGCATTCAGCGAAACAAACCGTCTGTCGGGTCCATGGGTACTCCGCTTTTGCTGTTTGTCACATCTTTATCTGCCTGCGCTGCGTGTGTTTATTACCGTTGTATTATAGGTTATATTTACATATGAGTCAAGAAAAAACAAAACTGTTGCTTGCATGCGTGGAAAAAGAGGGATATCCTTTGCTCAGATAAAAATGAAGGTGTTGATTCGGTGAAATACGGACACAGCGAGTTTTGACAGAGACGCTTACGAATCATTGGGGTTTATTAAAGATAAATTCGAGTAACCATTAAGCTGTTGAATCGGAAATGCGCACGCTCATACCGGCGCTTAAAGAAAATGGTGGATATATTTTTAGCTCCGACCATTCCATCCCCAACTCCGTAAGCATCGAATCCATGAAACGCATTGCGGATTTGGCGAAGGAACTTGGCAAGTATTAATGTTTAATCGCATTTTCTTGATAAACATGCGGATTTTAAAAAATTTTTCTTGCAATTCAAAAAACTTTGTGCTAATATAATCACCTGTGAATAAAGGAGGTGTCACGATGCCAAATATTAAATCTGCAAAGAAACGTGTGCTTGTTACTCTGGCCAAGACGAACAGAAACAAGTCGCAGAATACCGCGCTTAAAACATCTATCAAAAAGGCTCATGCAGCCGTAGCTGCTAACGCCGAGGATAAAGATGCCGTTATTAAGGCAACCATGAAAAAGGTTGACCAAGCAGTCACAAAAGGTCTTATTCATAAAAACAACGGCGCTCGTAAAAAAGCGGCGCTTGCAAAACTTGTCAAAGAAGTCTAAGCCTTTCATTAGCCTTTCATTTTTTTACAACACAGCGGTCGGCAGAACAATCTGCGGGCCGTTGAATTGTTGGTCCCCATAAATTCTTGTTGACTTTTTGGCCTTTGGCGTGTATAATTTTGCTTGGTTAGCACATTGTTAA
>JAAYFA010000324.1 GCA_012728445.1 Clostridiales bacterium
GAGCTGCTGGACAGCGTGACCATTGCCCGTTCCCGCCGGCATATCGTCAAGTATTACGACACCACGGAAATTGGTGCTTTCCCGGAAAGGCTCGCACCCATTTCGCGACGTTGCGAACTTACCACACTACCGGGCGCTATTTCCTACAACGAGATTTATAAAAAACTTTCCGCCTTGAACATGAGCATTTACACACCGTCGGAATATATTTTGTCGAGCAAGGCGGAAAAGTATGAAGCCAAATACGGCAGGGATATGGAAAACGTCCGCTTCAAGCAAGTTGACCGTGAGCGCGGGATTATGATACTTATGCGCATCAATCTGCTCAAACGATTGGAAAGTTCCGTCCATGCTTTTCGCTTAACCGTTGAACGGGTACTTTCACTTATTGTTAACACGCTGTATGAAATTGAGCATTACGAAGAAAACGCAGTGCTGGAACTCCGTGAAATCAGCGGAGATGACTTTGATGATGACGACCAAAACAACGACCTTTTTACCGTCGGTAAGAAAGTAAAAATCAGCCTTGCGGACATGGATCACATCACTTGGGGGAACCGCTTAAAAAAAGACTTTGAAGTGCTAACGGACCTGCTCAGCAGGATGAATGCCATCACCCCCGTGGAGGACAACAAGCTTGATGTGCTTAAAGACACCATCAAAAATAAGCTTGCCAACCCGATAAATGGCACCAACAAGAAAATCGTCATATTTTCCGCTTTCTCGGATACGGTTGAATACCTTTATCAGCATATTGGTACAATGCTTCAAAAAGACTACGGATTGCATACCGCCATGGTTACCGGCGGGGCTAACAGCAAAACCACCGTGCCAAAACTTCCTACAGATTTAAACACCATATTAACCTGTTTTTCCCCCTTGTCAAAAGACAAACACCTGATTATGCCGGACGAAAAATCGGAGATCGACATGCTCATCGCGACAGACTGTATATCGGAAGGGCAGAACTTACAAGACTGCGACTTTTTGATTAATTACGATATCCATTGGAACCCCGTGCGCATCATCCAGCGCTTTGGGCGCATTGACCGTATCGGCAGTAAAAACAAGGTCATTCAGCTTGTCAACTTTTGGCCGGATTTGGACCTGGACGAATACATCAAACTAAAATCCCGCGTGGAGTCCCGCATGCGTGTGACGGTCATGACCGCCACCGGGGACGATAACCCGATTGACGACGAAAAAGGCGACTTGGCATACCGCAAGCAGCAGCTTGAACGACTGCAAAAAGAAGTGGTGGATATTGAGGAAATGAGCAGCGGTATTTCCATCATGGATTTGGGGCTCAACGAGTTCCGCTTGGACTTGCTCAGTTATTCCAAAGAACACCCGTCTTTGGACCGAACGCCATTCGGTTTGCATGCCATTGTACCCGCCCGGGGTACGGACATTCCGCCGGGCGTTGTGTACATACTCAAAAACATTAATAACGGCGTGAATGCCGAAAATCAAAACAGACTGCATCCGTTTTACATGGTCTATATTTCCGATGGAGGCGAAATCGTCTCCAACCATCTGGAACCCAAAAAGACGCTGGATATTTTGCGCCTTGTCTGCAAAGGCAGAACACAGCCCGAAGGGGAGCTTTGCCGCCGGTTTAACCAGGTAACCGATGACGGTAAAAACATGGGCAAATATTCCGACCTTCTCGGCGAGGCTATCGGCTCCGTTATCCATGTGAAGGAGCAGAAGGATATCGACAGCTTTTTCAGCGAAGGCGAAACAAGCTTTTTGACCAACGCGATTACCGGGCTGGATGATTTTGAGTTGATTTGCTTCATTGTAATTCAGTAGTTTGGAGTTTGGAGAGTTGAGAGTGGAGCTTGTACGAGGTTTGGTTTTGAGTTACGAGTGAGGGATTAGGGGTGCGGTACGGACACGATGTAGGGGCGAACTGCGTTCGTCCGTTAACGAAAAGGCAGGTGCATTTGTTTGATTGCTTTCCCAAAATCAACCGAAATAAACAAACC
>JAAYFA010000039.1 GCA_012728445.1 Clostridiales bacterium
CGTCTTTCCTCCACGGAGCCGAACCTGCAAAACATCCCCATTCGCTCGGAACTGGGGCGTGAATTGCGCCGATTTTTCCATGCAAAAGACGGATGTCTATTAGTGGACGCCGACTATTCGCAAATTGAGTTGCGGCTCCTCGCTCATATTTCAAACGATGAGGTAATGATACAAGCCTTTAATGATAATCAAGACATTCACGCCATCACCGCATCCCAAGTATTTAACATGCCCCTTGCGATGGTGACACCGCACATGCGCAGCAGCGCCAAAGCGGTCAATTTCGGCATCGTGTACGGTATTGGCCCCTTCTCGCTTGCCAAAGATATCGGCGTTTCCCGCGCAGAGGCGGACCGCTACATCAAAGGTTATCTGGCACATTTTTCCGGTGGGCGGGATTATATGCAGCAAATTGTCGAGCAAGCCAAAGAACAGGGCTATGTCGCAACACTTTTCAATCGCCGCCGCTACCTGCCGGAACTCAGCTCCTCCAACGCCGGTCTGCGCGCCTTCGGCGAACGCGTGGCGCTGAATATGCCCATCCAAGGCACCGCCGCCGACATCATCAAAATCGCCATGATCAAGGTGCACGAGCGCCTGCTCAAAGAAAACCTCAAAGCGCGCCTGATTATGCAAGTGCACGATGAACTGATTGCCGAAGCACCGGAAGCGGAAGCAGATACTGTAAAAAAAATCCTTGCCGAAGAAATGGAAAACGCCGTAGAAATGCGTGTTCGCCTCATCGCCGATGTAGGTATCGGGAAAACTTGGTACGACGCCAAGGGATAATATTTTTCTGCCTTGCTGTGCGTCGAAGAAAGGGTGCTTTGATTGAAAAACCCACTGGCGTTTCTTTTATCCCGGAAAGAGGAAGAAGGCAAAGTCCAAAACAGACATTTGTTTAATTATGCGTTGGGCCTTGCGGGGCAGAACGTCACCTATGGGTATGTGAACAATTGGCTTAATTATTTTTGCATTAACCTTCTGCATATTGAGCCGAAAAAAATCGGGCGGATATTTTTTGCGAGTTATTTTTGGGACGCGCTGAATGACCCTATTATCGGTGCCGCCATTGACAAGCACCGCTTTAAAAATGGGGAAAAATTACGGCCGTTCCTATTCTATATGCCGCCTATTATCGGCGCGCTTTCCGCCATGATGTTTTTTAATGTGCGCTTTGATGAGAATGGGAAGATAATCTACATCCTGTTGGTATATCTGGTGTGGGATGTGGCGTACTCTATTCAAGATACTGCCCTTTGGGGCATGGTTGCCGTTTCGTCGCCGCTCTCGGTCGAACGCGCGCGGGTAGCACAGTGGGTTTCCATCGGCGCGGGAGCGGGTGGCGCGGTTGTCGGCACTTTTCAAATGGTGCGCAGTCTGCTGGAACGCTTTGGCGTTTCGGATATGACTATTTTTATTATGTTTGGTTTTATTTTTGCGCTGGGCGGGGAGCTTGTCTCTATGCGGGCGCACAAAATGCCCGAAGTGGTTAAGAGCGAAATGCCAAAGGAGAATGTGTGGCAGTCCTTGGCACTTTTAAGGTTTAACAGAACACTGATTGTCATCGTGGTAGCGAGGCTTTTGTCGTGCCTTAATCCCAGGGTGGGGAACCCCTATTTTTTTGAAACCATGGTTTCTTATAATGTCGGTAGTGTTCACATTGACGGCAAGACGGCTGATTTTTTAGTGGGGCTCTTGTCCGGTATTCCGGGTTCCTTAGCCATTTTTTTTGCAACGAAAATCGCAAAAAAAGTGGGCGGCATGAAAAGAGTGCTCATTATCGCTCAGTTAATTTCCATCAGTCTGCGCGCCATCGGCTATTTGGTCGGCTACAAGACGATTTGGCACATGGCCGCCATCGTGTTGCTCAATGGCATTATGAGCATACCCACTTCAATTATGGGCATTGCACATCGGTCTCTTTTGAGTGATTCTATTGACGATTTGGAATGGAAAACCGGAGTAAGGACAGAGGGCATAACGTTTTCCATGCAGAACTTTGTGAGTAAAATGGAGGGCGGAATCAGCAAACTCATTGAAGGTGAGATTTTATCACGCCTGGGGTATGACAGCTACCGCAAGGCGCAAAATCTGCCGCAAAATATGCGTTTTCAAAAAAGCATGTGGCCGATGTATATAGCAGGCCCCGCTGTCGGATCCATTTTATACCTGATTGCTATCAGTTTTATGCGTGATGACAAATCGCAGAAAGAACTCATAGAACACGAGTTGAAGGAAAGAAGAGCCCTGCTTGCTTTGCAGCTCAGCGACGCCGCTGTGCCGGTTCCCATAACGGATTGAACAAGCGGCCGCGAATAACATCTCTATTTGGAAACTAAGACAAGACTACAATAATACGATAAGATATTAACCGTTTAACGAAAAGAGGTTCATGGTGAAAAAGGTTCTATTTATTTGTACCGGCAACGTCTGCCGCAGCCCCATGGCAGAAGGCATGTTTCGGATGCTGCTTAAAAAATACAAGCTGGAGGATTATGTCTGCGAAAGCGTAGGGACGAATGCTTTGGTGGGGGACAAAGCTCAGCCGAACGCTGTAACCGCCGCGGCGGAATACGGCGTGGATATTACCGCTCACCGTGCGCGAGACTATGACCCTTATATGGCTGAGGACACGGACATGTTTGTCTGCATGTCTGCGCAGCATATACTGCGGCTGGGGGATGTTCCGGGGGAGAAAGTTCGCTTGCTGGGCGGCGGCATAAAAGACCCTTACGGCGGCGATTTAAATACTTACCGCGTGTGCGCAGCAAATATCATCCAGGCGCTGGACGATTTGGCGAAGACCTTGTTACCGCAAGATTAAATGATTGGAGGAAGCTTGATGAATCCAACGAAAAAACTGAACGTTTCACAAGTAGATATTACCGGCGGTTTTTGGCAAGGCAGGCAGACGCTCAACCGCGCTGTCACGCTTGACAGTGTGCGGGAACAGTTTGAGCATACCGGGCGTTTTGCCGCATTTCGCTTTGACTGGCAAGAAGGGAGGCCAAACAGGCCGCATATCTTTTGGGATTCCGACGTGGCCAAATGGTTGGAGTCTGCCGCTTATATTCTGAGTAAAAACGACAATAAAAAGCTGGAAGAGTATGTGGATAACCTGGTGGACCTGATTGAAAAAAATCAGGATGAGAACGGTTATTTCAACATCTATTTCACCGTTTGCGAGCCGGAAAATCGCTTTACCAACCGCATGGCGCACGAGCTGTACTGTGCGGGTCATTTGATGGAAGCGGCGGTCGCTTATTTTGAGGCAACCGGCAAGAACAAATTCTTAAACTGTATGCGTCGATACGCCGATCATATTGAAAAAGTGTTTAAAACGGATAATGCCGCAGATTTCAGTACACCCGGGCATGAGGAAATTGAGCTTGCGTTGGTTAAACTTGCCGCTTGCACCGGCGAAAATCGGTATTTGGAACTGAGCAAACACTTCATAGATATTCGGGGAACCAAGGCGAGCAAAGAGGTACAGGCAGGGAAAAACGACGCCTATGTGCAAGACCATCTGCCTGTGCGCGAGCAAACGACGGCCGAGGGGCACAGCGTGCGTGCAGGGTACTTGTACAGCGCCATGGCTGATTTGAGCCGAGAGTATGGAGACAAAGAACTGTTTAAAGCCGCACGAAGGCTTTTTGACAATATTACCGAAAAACGACTGTATATCACCGGCAGCATTGGCTCTACTGCTGCGGGCGAAGCGTTTACGGTGGATTATGATTTGCCAAACGCCACCGCTTATGCCGAAACGTGTGCCGCTATTTCGCTGTACATGTTTGCGAATCGGATGAGCCGGTGCGAAGCGGATAGCGTTTATGCCGACGCGGCGGAAAGAGCGATGTACAACGGCATCATTTCCGGCATATCGCTCGACGGCAAAGCCTTCTTTTACGAGAACCCCTTGGAAATCAATCTGTTCGATCGCAGTCTGCCTCAAAAAGTAAAAAACCGCTATCCGATAACCCGGCGCCTGGAGGTTTTTGGTTGTTCTTGCTGTCCGCCGAACATGACGCGATTCATTGCCTCGCTGGAGGAAAACATTTATAGTTATAATGAAGGTGCGGTGTTTGTCCACCACTATATGCAAAGTAAAGCAGAATTTGAGCTGGACGGCAAGACAGTGCGTATAGAACAAGAAACGGATTACCCGAATAACGGGAACGTCACTTTTCGTGTATCAAATATGGGCGGCAAGACCTTGGCTGTGCGTATACCCGGTTGGTGCGACCGTTACACCATAAGAGTTTCGGAGACAATGGTTAGCCCGGATGTCTTGAGTGGCTATGCCTATATTGTTTGTGATGCGGATGAGCTTACAATAGATTATGAGATGGAGCTTCGCCCGCAGTGGCTGGAAGCCAACGGTCATGTAGCAGAGTGCGCCGGCATGGTTGCCCTGCAGCGAGGGCCGATTATATAC
>JAAYFA010000274.1 GCA_012728445.1 Clostridiales bacterium
TCGCAAAGTATTCGGCAGCGGTACGGCTGACCTCCATTGCGGCGATGCCGGAAAGACCGTACTCGGTGAATAAGACTTCACCGCTTGCGGTGCTTTTCGTTTTGCAGTTTACTCGAATCGCAATAGTGGTGTTCACCCGAATGCCCTTTAATTGTTTGGGGTAAGCAGTGTCGGTGTTAAGTTGCACGAGGGCCGGAAAAAGGGGCGTGATGCGATGCCCCAACTGCGCGAGCAAGGGGTATCCACTGCCGTCCGAGCCATGCGTAGGGGACGCCTTGCCGCCGGTTGCGAGGATTACTTTATCGGCAACGTATCGGATGTTCGCACAATTTTCAGCATCGCTTTTAACTGCCGTGTTGTCGGCTCGCACGCAGTCCATGACAAAACAGCCGTCCTCAAGCACCGTAATGCCCTTCACCGTGGTGCCGCACAGCAAATCAACGCCCAGTTTTTCTGCTTCAAAACGCAGGGCATCCAATACGGAAGCGGCGGTATTGCTCATCGGGTACAGCCTACCCTCGCTGTCCGGTACGGTGAGCAGACCGAGCGACCTAAAAAAAGACAAGGTCTTTTCAACGGAATACTTTTCAAGTGCATATTGTGCAAAATCGGCGTTATGGTACGGGTGCGCAGGCGCATGAACGTTTGAAAGGTTGCAGCGTCCGTTGCCTGTCACCAGTATTTTTTTGCCCACTCGAGGTAAGCGCTCCAAAACAGCAATGGCGGCCCCTTTGTTTGTGCGGGCGGCTTGTATGGCTGCACAAAGTCCGGAAGCACAGCCTCCGACGACAATAACATCGTATCTTTCCATAAATCCTCCGACTACGTTTATATAAAAGACATATTAGTTTCGTTGTCCTTCGCTGACTTTCTCAAACTTCTTTTTTCTTTTCGCTTTCAAGGTATGCGTGCAGTTTTTCAATCGTTTCGCCGCTTACCACATGCTCCATACGACAAGCATCTTTTTCCGCCGTAGCTTCGTCAACACCGAGTGTATCTGTTAAAAAACGTTTAAAGAGCATATGCCGCCCCAGTACTTTTTTGGCCTGTGTTTTTCCTTTGGGTGAAAGCGATATTTGTCCATAAGATTCATGAACGACTAGGCCTGCGTCTTTGAGTGTGCCGATGGCCCTGCTGACGCTCGGTTGCGACACATTTAAAAAATCGGCAACATCGGTCAAGCGGGCTTCTCCGCCTTGCTGCACAAGAATATAAATCGCTTCAATATAATCTTCAAGCGAGGAGGATAGCTTAACCACCGGAGTCAACTCCTTTTCGAGACACCTTCAAAATCTGTGCAGGCTTCTGTCACATATCGTTTTTTTTCTCTTTCTCTTTCTCTTTCTCTTGCTCGTACTCGGGGCAATCTAGTTTTTGCTGCGCGCTGCAGCTTTCGCGGTTTTCGCAGCCGCTGCAGCCCGAACAGTTTTTGCCGCGTATTTCTTTCACTTTGCTATAAATCATCAGCCCAACGAAGGCAACCGCAACGATTAATATTAATATTGTAATAAAACGGCCCATTTCATTCCGTCCTTTCATGGTGCGGCGAATGTTGTCGGTCGGCGGAGTCTTTTACAGCGCCATCGCCATAACCAGTTTGCCGACTTGATAAACGATAAAGGTGACAACCCAAGCGGTCAAGGCTTGAAAACCAACTGAGGCCAGGGTCCATTTCAAAGAATTCATTTCACGGTGAATGGCCGCTACAGCCGCGGCGCAAGGCACAGACAGCAAAGAGAACACCATCAACGCATACGCGGAGGCAGGAGAGTATACATTTCTCAGCACAGTGAACAAGCCTTCTCGCCCGGTGTTATAAAGGATAGCCATGGTGCTGACGGTAGATTCTCTCGCAATCAGCCCGCTGATAATAGACATTGCACTTTTCCAGTCCCCAAAACCCAGTGGGGTGAAAATCGGGGCAATAACGGAACCGATGATGCCAAGGATGCTTTCGCGGCTGTCCTCAACGTGTTGCAATGAAAAGTTGAAGTACTGCGCAAACCAAATGATAATACTTGCACCCAGCAATATCGTGCCGGCTTTTGTTAAAAAGTCTTTGACTTTTTCCCACAAATGAATGCCGAGCGTTTTAACCGTGGGCAGCCTGTAAGGGGGGAGTTCCATCATGAACGGTGCATGACCGCCGCGCAGGACCGTTTTTTGTAAAATCAAAGAATAAATGATGCCGACAAAGATGCCAAGAAAATACAGTGAACTGACGGCCAGCCAAGCGCGCCCGGGGAAGAAAATACTGATAAACAACATATATATCGGCATTTTTGCGCTGCAGGACATAAAGGGGACCATCATAATTGTCAGACGGCGGTCTCGCTCGTTGGGCAGTGTTCGTGTAGCCATGATGGCCGGCACGGAACAGCCAAAACCCATGAGCATCGGCACAAAAGATTTGCCCGAAAGACCAATGCCGTGTAGTGCGCGGTCCATAATAAAGGCAGCTCTCGCCATATAGCCGCTGTCCTCCAATATTGAAAGGAAAAAGAACAGAAGGGCTATCTGTGGGAAAAATGCAAGCACCGCACCGATGCCGGTAATCGCACCGTCACAGATTAAGCCGACCGCCCAAGGGGCCGTACCCAACCCTTCAAGTGCTCCGCGCACCCATTCAAGCAAACGGACATTAACAAATGCATCCACCATGTCCACTAAATTTGCCCCAAGCGCCCCAAAAGTCATGTAAAATATAAGCGCCATGATCGCCGCAAATAGGGGGAGTGCCAAATATTTGTTTGTAATAACGTGGTCGATTTTATCCGAAACAGTCAGTTCTCCGTCCGCTTTTGCCTTTTTGAGAACTCTGTTTCTGATGGCGTTTATATACTTGTATTTTTGATCCGCAACGACCATTTCTCTGTCGACATTTTCCGTTTCCAAATCTTTTATGAGCTCTTCGAACGCCGCAAGTTGTGTGTCCGTTAATTTCAGTGTCTCCAGGAGCGGCTCGTCGCCCTCAATGAGTTTGACGGCAGACCAGCGCAGCGGCATTTCGGCACGTCGGCAATTTTCCTCAATGAGTTTTTCGGTCTGCTCTATGATTGTTTTTAGCTTGCCCGTGTAGGTTGCCTGATGGTTGCTTGTAACCGAGTGCCGGTCCACGTGGCTGGAGTCGCCGATATGTTCGATTTCGTGTTCGGCGGCGTGAATCAGCTTGTGTATATCCCTGCCTTTTGCGGCGCTGATGGGTACCACTCGGACGCCGAGCAGTGTGGCGAGCAGGGGAGCGTCAAGGGTGTCGCCTTGCTTTTCTATCATATCCATCATGTTCAGCGCAATGACCATTGGCAAACCGAGTTCGGCCAGCTGAAGGCTCAGGTAGAGATTGCGTTCCAGATTTGTTGCGTCCACAATGTTGATGATGAGGTCGGGTTTTTCGTGTAGGATATAGTTGCGTGTTACAACCTCTTCGAGTGAATAAGGAGAAAGGGAGTAAATGCCGGGCAGGTCGACAATGGAAGCTTTTGTGTTGTCATGGATGATCTTGCCTTCCTTCTTTTCAACCGTGACGCCGGGCCAGTTGCCAACGTATTGGTTGGACCCTGTCAACGCATTAAAAAGCGTTGTTTTGCCGCTATTGGGATTCCCCGCCAGCGCGTATCTTATGTCCATGCCTCCTCATCCTCCTTCCGTTTCCTTTTCCTTTTGGAAGTTTTGCAGCGATTACATGTTCGTCGCTCGTTTCAACCGTTATACATCGCGCTTCCGTTTTGCGCAGGCTTAAGCCGTACCCACGAACATTAATTTCGAGCGGGTCGCCAAGCGGCGCCGCTTTTCGCATAAAAATTACGGCACCGGGAGTAATGCCCATATCTATAATGTGCCGGCGAAGATCGCCCGTACCGCTGAGCTGTGTTACAACACCTTGTTCACCCGGCTTCAAGTTGTCAGCTGTTTTTAACATAATGTTTCATCTCCCTAAATAGTCCTGTAAAGAAGTTAGCGGAGGATAAGTTAGCCATAGCTAAATTATAATATGTTTATCTACTCCCTGTCAACTCTATTTGGATGATTTCTTCAGTTTATACAAAAAAATCACCCTAGAGCTGCTTTGGTTGGGGCGATTCAACTCTTTTAGAGCATTAGGCGGGTTCAACTGTAATAAAAACGACGGTATTGGGTGCAGCATTCGCGTTAAGCTCCAGCGAAGAGCCCACGACCTGAACGATTTCGCTCGAGGGTTTCAGTTTTGAAAGCTCCCGATATTGCAGGCGCAGTGTTTCAACGTATAAATCTCTTGCCACCCTGCGGAGAGCGTTGACCGGGTATCAATAGCCGGGTCATCGGGCGACCAACCAAAGCAGTCTTCTGTTATGTTGTAGGTCTTTCGGTCTCTTTGCCAATCATCAAAAAAGTTGGCGTTGTCGTCAATTACATATTGGGTAACGTTGACGCTTCGTCCTTCCAACTGTGATATGAAGCGTTTGTTCCTGCTCGCTCCACCCGGCAACGGTCTCAAGCTCGGCAAAGGGTAAATTGGTGACTTTGGATTTGACAGCAATTCTTTGATATAATCGAATCTGCCTTCCGCAATAAACGGAAGGCAGGATAAAATAAGACGATATTTAACGAACATAGGGGACAGGGTTAACCGCTGACCCGTTTATGACCACTTCAAAATGTAAGTGGGGACCCGTTGAGTTGCCGGTTGAACCTACGCGGGCAATCGCTTGGCCGGCTGAAACACGTTGGCCGGCGCTGACCGAAATTGAACCGGACAAACAATGCCCGTAACGCGTTTTTATACCGCCACCATGGTTTATTACAACATGATTTCCAAGTCCGCCGTTACTAATGGTAGTACTCTCAACGACGCCGTCTTTGGCGGCAACGATAACCTTGCCGTTAATCCCCGAACCGGAGATATCGATACCGCTGTGGAAACCCCTGCTGCGGTATCCGAAGGGAGAGCTGATGCTGTAATAGCCCGGTACAGGCCAAACAAAGCCTTCATTTGAAACCTTTACAGTGTAAGACCCCGAAGAACCGGATACTTTAGTGGATTTTGTTCCGACGTCTGTTTTCTGCGGTATTGGGTCGGAAAGACGGATTCTGTCAATTTCCTGCGCAGATACCCTGACATCGTCAATATAGGTGACTAGTTCTGTAACTTTTTCTTGGCCAAGGACACCTTTCCGAATAATGCGGGTATCACCCTTGAATAGGTTCGGGTTATCTGTCTTAACGGTTTCAAAAGGAACCTCTACCGAGCGCACTTCCGTCTTAATCAGTTTAACCCTTATAAAATTTACTTGACTTGAAACTTTTAGCGTGTCGCCGGTTTTTATAAGCTGGCCTTTATCGGGGTTGCGCTGGAGTAGAGCACTTTCGGTTAATCCGTTTGCCGTGGCGATACTCCAAATGGTTTCACCGTTTTGGACTGTATGGATAACGGCTTCTGCCTTCGTGGTGCTGAGTTTTTCTTGCAGCTCTTTTGCATCCATCATTTCGGCCTTGCCGGAATACAGCCCTTGGGTAAACTGGACATCCTCGACAAAAGCTGCGTTCGTTGAGGCATCATCGGTTTTATAGGGTGCAAGCAGGCTTTCGAATACGCCGGTAGCGTCGCTTTCGTTTTTAACCGCACCGATAAATTCGCCATCAATAAAAATGCCGCAAGCGGGCGTAAGCTTTTCTACCGAATTTTCAATTAAATTGTCGCTCAGCGTTGTTTCGTCACTGAGCTCATTGAGTTGGACACGCGCAAGTTCATATGTCGGCTTTACAAGTGTATCCTTTTCAACAAGCTCTTTCTTC
This sequence comes from Clostridiales bacterium, assembly GCA_012728445.1. Taxonomy (GTDB): domain Bacteria; phylum Bacillota; class Clostridia; order Oscillospirales; family Acutalibacteraceae; genus UBA1447. The sequence continues at coordinate 5,773 of JAAYFA010000274.1, forward strand.
TCTTCTTTCTCTTCTTTCTCTAAACTCTTCTCTTTATCTTCTTCAATGTTTTCGGCGGCACCCGCTTGAACGTATACACCGAGTCCCAGTTGTTCATTTACAAGGTCTTGCGCTTGTAAATAAACAGACTCATCCAAAACATTCCAAGTTTTGTCGCCGTTATACGTAAGCTGCAAAGCGTATGTCACGGTGTTCCAATGTGTGGCCGTTGTCCATAGGACCAGCAGCGCAACGACGGGCAGGCTAAAGTTGACGGCCGTCCGGAACATCTCTTTATATTTTTTGAAACCTTTTTTTGTATAGTGCGCTATGATAGCAAAGCCGGACAGAGGACTCTCTTTAGAAGCGCGGCGCAAATAGTTGGCCGACGACTTGATTTCTTTGCGAAAATAGGTGAATTCCTCATTCAAGGTATGCACGGACTTCAATAATAGCCTGTCAACGCCCAAAACAAAGACCCTTGCAAGAACGATCGTGTAGCGCACAGGTCTCATTAATAAACGCCCGAGTCTAATGAAAATACGCTTGCCGTAGCGAAAATTCTGTATACCACGCCTGTAAAATAAGTTGTAAAACTGCATAAAAGCCACTTGGAAAAAACCGTCGAGATCCGATAACTGTTTTGACGACGCAGCTGCGAGGGAATCCGGGACGGGCTTCGCTCGGCTCGGTTCATCGCTTTCGTCATCCTGTTCAAGAGGGGCGCTATCGCTTAAAAACGGTTCATCACCCGACAACGCGTCCTCTTCGTCACTCGCTGCGCCGCGGGGTTCATCCGCCGCCACTTCTTCAAATACCAAGGGCGTTTCTACGGCAAGAGTTTCGACCGCGGCAGTGTCAGCAGCCTCTTTCAAATCTTCAGATTCGGCACCTTGGGCAGTGGTCGAAATTTCGCAGAATGCGCGGTAGTCAACAGCCTCACCCGGCTCAAAGTCATCGTAATAATCTGCATCGACATCGACGCCCGCAATTTCTTTATTTTCAAAAGCTTTATTCTTTTCAAAGGTTAGATTTTCATCTTTTGCTTTGTTCTTCTTGTCTTTTTTGCCTTTACGCACCCGACCGCCTCCTTTATTAAGCAAAGGGTAAAAAGCATTCAATAGGTTTAAGTATACCCCGTAACGGCTGTTTTTCAAGTCATTTTCTGTAAATAGATAAAAATTCACAAATGAAAAAGAGGAACGGCCGCTCGGATTTAATTCATTCCCGTCTGCCCCGTTGTGCCGAAAAGCCTTGCAACCGCACTTTTTAACCCACTGTTTTCCGGCAGCGAAAGCGCTGCGTCTTTGGCGTTGATAGTCCGCACGGCCGCTTGTGTTTCACGCAGCAAGTTTGAATCCGTGAGCATATCCGCAATTTTCAAATCGGGCAAACCGTGCTGACGGGCACCAAAAAAGTCGCCCGGTCCGCGTAGTTTTAAATCCTCATCGGCTATTTTGAACCCGTCGTTCGTGTTGGTCATCACTTCTAAGCGCCGTGTTGCTTCCTCATTTTGAGCGTCGGATATCAAGATACAGGTGGATTTAAAGCCGCTTCTGCCGATTCTGCCTCGGAGCTGATGCAGCTGCGAAAGACCGAACCGCTCTGCGTTTTCTATAAGCATAATCGCAGCGTTTGGCACATCCACCCCAACTTCCACCACTGTTGTGGAAACCAGCAACTGAATTTCGCCTGCCGCAAATGCAGCCATGACCAGCTCTTTCTCTTTCGCCTTCAGACGCCCGTGCATCAACCCAACACTGTAGTCAAGGAAAGAGTCTTCTTTGAGTCTCTCTGCGTATTCCTGTGCGGCTGCAAGCTCGGTTTCGCCTTCCTCGACAAGGGGGCAAACAATGTAACCTTGTCGCCCGTCGTCCAGATGTTTTTTCACATAATTATAAGCGCGCTCGCGTTTATCCGACCCAATACGGTATGTTTCAATCTTTTGTCTGCCCGGCGGCAGTTCATCCAGCACCGAAATATCCAGATCGCCGTAGATGATGAGTGCGAGTGTGCGGGGGATAGGCGTTGCGGACATAACGAGAACATGCGGGTTCATGCCTTTTTCACCTAACTCCGAGCGTTGCACAACGCCAAAGCGATGTTGTTCGTCCGTTATCACAAGCCCCAAATTTTCAAATCGGACATCTTTCTGAATTAAAGCGTGTGTCCCGATGACCAGCTGTAAACGCCCATCTTTAAGTCTTGCCTTAATATCCTTCTTAACAGCGGCGGGGGTGGAGCCTGTTAGCAAGTCAACAGTGATGTCGGTGTGTTCAAAAAAATTGGCGAATGTGCGAAAATGTTGCTGTGCTAAAATTTCCGTAGGTGCCATCAACGCACTTTGCAACTTGTTTTTTGCGGCGTTATAAACAAGCGCGGCGGCAACTACTGTTTTGCCGGACCCAACATCCCCTTGGAGCAATCTGCTCATCGGGTAGGGTTTGGCCAAGTCCTCGGCGGCTTCTTGAACAGACCTCTGTTGTGCGTTGGTGAGTGTAAAGGGCAGTGAGTCTATAAATTCCCGGCTACAGTCCTGCCGCACAATGGCCGATGTGGAAGCCTTGCTTCGTCCCTTGAGTCCGATTAAGCCGAGTTGAAGCATCAGTAGCTCCTCAAAAATCAACCTTCGCCTCGCTTTATCCAACATATCGTGGCTTTCGGGAAAATGGATATTTCTCAGCGCATCGGCCGAATCGATTAAGCTGTATTCGTCTTTGATCCAACTCGGCAAGTCTTCCGGAATGTTATCTCCGATCTCTTTAAAAGCGGTTTCAAGCAGATTTTCGATACCCTTTGAGGTCAAACCCGCAGTTTGCGGATAAATTGGGCGGATTCTTTGTTTTCCTTCCGGCTTTTCAATGTCCGGTGAAAGCATTTCTCTGGCATAGAGGTTCCCGGGCATTTTGCCAAAGAAAAGGAGTGCTTCGCCCACCTTAAGTTTATCCGCCGCATATTTGTTGTTAAATATCGTAATTTGCAGCAAACTTTCTCCGTCGGTCACCTGCGTTTTATAAATGGTCATTCCCTTGCGCACCATGTGGGCGGAAGGTTTACGCCCAACAATTGCTTTCACACAGCACGCTTCGTCAAACGGTGCCTGCGCAATAGAGACTATTTTGCTCCAGTCCTCATACGTTCTGGGGAATAGATGTAAAAGAGCGTTGACGTTAAGAACACCAAGCTTTGCTAAAAGCTGAGCTCTCTTATCGCCAACGCCCTTCAAATATTTAATATCCGCATAAATTTCCATCGGTGTCGTCCGCCTTATGGCAATGCCGAATGGCATGGTAATTTCTTTTGTTATTCCACAGAAATAATGAAATAATAAACCGGCTGACCGCCATTGACAATGGATATTTCCGCATCATTGCCAAATTTATCTTCCAAAAGTTTCAAAATCTCCCGTGTTTGTTCTGCGCTCGTATCAGCTCCAAAAATAACGGTAATAATCGAGGATGCACCTTTTTTGAAAAGATGTTTTGTTACCCGGTAGGCCGCTTGAACGGGGGACGAGTCCACGACGGTAATCTTGCCGTTTTCCATCCCAAGAATTTGGCCTTTTTTTATATTTTCGCCTTCGAGCAGGCTGTCGCGCGCAGCATAGGTGACAAGCCCCGTCGCAACTTTTTCGGCGGCTTTCATCATGGCCAGATGGTTTTCGTTGGCCGATATTTCCGGGTCAAGCGTCAGCGCAGCCGCGATACCTTGTGGGATTGATTTTGTATGTAAAACACTGACCTTACGTTGCGTCAACGGAATAACTTGCTCGGCTGCCATAATGATATTCTTGTTGTTCGGGAGAACAAAAATATGTTCTGCCGGCGTTGCAAGAACCGCTTCAAGAATACTTTCCGTACTGGGGTTCATGGTCTGGCCGCCGTTGACGATCTTGTCAACCCCCAGTTCAAGAAAGAGTTCTTCAATACCCGGCCCTGCGGAAACTGCGACCATCCCAAACTGTTTTTCCGCTTGTGCGGGCCCAACCGGCGGCGCAGTACTTGCAGGGGCTTTGTCGGCCACACCCCAGGCAATATTTTGATGCTGTTCACGCATGTTATCAATTTTTATGCTCATAAGAGAACCGTATTTTATTGCGGCCTGTAATGCGTTGCCGGGTTCGTCTGTATGCAGATGTACTTTTATAATTTCATTATCGTCCACCACAACCGCGGAATCTCCGATGGATTCAAGGTAAGCGCGCAGTTTTAAAGGGTCTTTCGCATTTGCGCGTTTTACGATATATTCCGTGCAATAGGTGAAGGTGATATGTTCATCGCTTGCGTGTGCCGCTGCAAAATGTTCTTCAACAGCAGGCGCGTCACCATCGTGCACGACGGTGACGATAACACCATTTTTAAAAACACTTGTCATTCCGTCAAAAATATAAACAAGTCCTTGCCCGCCCGCGTCAACGACGCCGGCTTTTTTTAGTACCGGTAGCAAATCGGGGGTGGTCGCGAGTGCCTCAGCGGCTCCTTTGCATGCCGCATCCCAAACGTCGAGAACATCTTGCCCTTTATTTGCGGCTTCATGCGCTTTATCGGCAGCGATGCGTATAACGGTTAAAATGGTACCTTCGGTTGGTTTCATGACGGCTTTATAGGCGGCGTCAACACTGCTTCGCAGAGCAGCGGCTAAAATTTTTCCGTTAGCTTCTTTGACTCCCTTGAGCCCTTTTGAGAACCCACGAAAAATTAAAGAAAGAATGACGCCGGAATTGCCGCGGGCCCCTCTGAGCAGGGCGGACGCAACTTTTTCGGCAACGACGGATATATCCGCGTTGTCGGGTAAAAGCTTGGCTTCGCGGGCAGCGGCATCTATCGTCATGGACATATTTGTTCCCGTGTCTCCATCCGGCACAGGGAATACGTTCATGGCATCGACTTCCTTGCGGAAGCTATTTATATTATTGGCAGCGGAAATGATTGCATCCCGCAACAGTAGGCCGGTTATCAAATTTGTCACCTCATTAAGGGTTATTCGTTTTTCATTGCGTCAACAAAAACATTGACTTTGCTTACTTTCAGCCCGGTCGCTTCTTCAACCGTATAGCGAACTTTACTGACAATGCTCTTGACAATAACGGATATATTAAGCCCGTATGTCACGATAATATGCAGGTCAACACTCAGTCCGTCGGTGTCGTGGCGTACCACAACGCCTTGGTCGGAATATGTTTTTCGCCTTGTGAAAAGTGAGCGGATGCCTTGGCGGGCATTGCTGTTTGCCATACCCGCTACACCAAAGCAGGACGAAACGGCATTGCCGATGAGCTTCGAAAAGTACCCTTGTGAGATTTCAATGATGCCAAGGTAGTTTTCTATTCTAATCAATCGAAAAACCTCCTTCGTGCGGGTTAATACAGATCCCTCATTAAAACCGACCTAACGACTCTGCACAAAAACCCATATATCAAAGGTTTTTGCTTGATTTGACAGAGGTTTTATAATCGGGAATTAGTATAACAATAATTATACAGGAACGCTGACATATCGGCAAGCAAAATTTACAAAGGTTGCCTGCGCATAAAGGCGAATACCTAAAAGGTCCATGCGTCTATATCGCTATAGACATCCGAGGCGTTGCATTTTTGCGGAACCTTTAACTCTCTGGAATAAGCCGCAATGCCGTTGCGGTAACAAAGCGGGACAAAAGGCATGTCGACGGAAAAAACATCGATAAACCCTTTCAAATCAATTGTTCCGTCTTTGTAGAGCCTGTAGGCGGCGCCGGACTCTCCTGCGGTATTGATGCCGTAACTCACACTGCCGCCGGGGGCCAGCAAGGGGTTCAAACTCATGTCCGGCGTCAGCATGAGTTCACCTAAATACAGATCAAACTTCCGAGACTGAACCGCCGCACTGTAGGCGTTAAAGTCGAGAGAGGTCACGGTGACCTTTATGCCCGCTTCCATCAATTCTTGCACTATCTGCTTTACTGCTTCTACTTTAAACGCATTGTCTGCATTGACTAGCAGATTAAAGTCGAGTGTGGTGTTATACCCGCTGTATCGTATACCGTTGTCTTTAAATTTTGTAAAACCGGCTTGTTCGAGCAGCTGCACAGCGTTGATTGTGTCCGGGACGAAGTCGTAACCGGTAATACCGGCAAAGTCCGGGTTGAAAGGAGTGAATGCGGCTCTCGCATGGCCTTGAAAGGCGGTGGTCGCGACCGTTTTTCTGTCAATAAGCAGGGAAATCGCCTGACGGACATCGGCATGTTGAAGATTTGCGGAAGCACTGTTAAAACCGAGGAAAACAAGATTGTTTAAACCAACGCCAATGGAGGAGGCATTGATACGCCGGTAGCTGCCGCTGCTCAAATCCGTAAAAGCAAAGTCAATATTGCCGATTTGCAGCGCGTAATTCAGTGTGTCGGAATCCGATATCGCCACGAGTGCAATTGATTTTATTTGCGGCGAAAACCCGCCCAGTCTCGCAGCATTGGCCGCTAGCGTAGTTTTTCCACTCTCTTCGGTTAAGGTGTATCTGCCGCTGCCGGCAGGGATGTCGGCGGTATCACCGTTCTTCATTATCGGAAAAGTCAGGCAATTCAAGGCATAAGGCTCCGGGCTTCTCAACGTGAAGACCACGCTTAACGCGTCAAGCATTTTTACAGCGGTAAAGTTTAAAAGACGGGCGGAATAGGTAGGCGCAGTTTGCGCTTGTTTAAAAGAATACACAACATCATCGGCGGTTAAAGAGGTACCGTCGGTAAAAACGATGCCGGTTTTTAGCTTCACCGTCAAGTTAAGCCCTTCCGCCGTGTAATCCGCAGCCATAACCGGTACAGCGTTGTATTTTGCGTCCGGGCGAAAAAGGCAGTCATACAAGAGCGTGGAAAGTTGGATATTAATCATGCTTTCCGCTTTGTAAGGGTTCAGCGAGTCTGCTTTAGCATAAGGGAGTTTTAGCAGTCGCTCCTGCGGTGCCTCTGTAGTTGTGCTCGTTTCGGTCGTTGCATCGGTTTCGCCGCCGCCGTTGCAGCCTCCTAAAAAGCCGACGCAAAGCAAAAAAACAAGCAGCAGGGCAAGTAAACGGAAAAAGGTTTTCATAAACGAAAATCTCCTCATTAATCTACAAAAATAAATCCTTTCTATTCTACACTAAAAGCCTTCTTTTTGCAATTCGTAATTGCCGCATTTCTGCCGTGTCCCACAGGCCAATCAGGCAAAAAAATACATGTTCGAAAACGGCTTGTTCTTAATGCTTGCATTTCAACTCTCTAAGTTCTATAATTTGTATAATAAAAAATATTATATGGTATTGAACACATGCGCTTTAAATCTAAATGAGTTCAACGGGCGAAAGGATTATCAAACAATGAAGTTAGGTATAGTAGGCTTGCCGAATGTTGGCAAGAGCACACTTTTTAACGCTATCACAAACGCGGGTGCGCAGGCTGCGAACTATGCGTTTTGCACCATTGAGCCAAACATCGGCGTGGTGGCCGTGCCGGACACGAGGCTTGATGTTTTGACTGAAATGTACAAACCCCAAAAAACAACCCACGCCGCTGTCGAGTTTGTGGATATCGCAGGTCTTGTCAAAGGCGCTTCTCGCGGGGAGGGGCTCGGCAATAAGTTCTTGTCTCACATCCGTGAGGTGGACGCGATTATTCATGTGGTGCGCTGTTTTGAAAACGACGATATCATTCACGTGGAAGGGAACATCAACCCCAAGCGTGACATTGAAACCATCAACTTAGAATTGATTTTTGCTGATCTCGAAATGATTGACCGTCGCATCGAGCGCGGAGCGAAGGCCGCAAAGGGCGACAAGGCTCTGATGAAGGAAATCGAGTTCCTTAAAAAGCTCAAGACGGAACTTGAAAAAGAGGTCCCTGCGCGCAATGTGGACTGCGACGATGCAGAAAAAGCGATATTAGGCACCATCGCACTCTTGACATCCAAACCCGTTATCTACGCCTGCAACCTGAGCGAAGAAGATTTTGTCAATAAAATCGAAACAAATGAAAGGTATAAAATCGTTTGCGAAATTGCTGAGGCGGAAGGTGCAGAAGTACTACCTATCTGTGCGGAGCTTGAAGCGCAAATAGCCTCCCTTGAAAAAGAGGAAAAGGCGATGTTCCTTACCGAACTCGGCGTCGAGCAAGGCGGCCTTGATATATTGATACAAGAAAGCTACAGACTGTTGGGGCTGATATCCTTTTTAACCGTCGGCCCGGACGAAGTCAGGGCATGGACCATCACAAAAGGCACAAAGGCCCCGCAGGGGGCCGGCACAATCCACACCGATTTTGAAAAAGGCTTTATTCGAGCAGAAGTTATCGACTACAAGGACCTGACAACGTTAGGTTCCATGGTAGCGGCAAAAGAAAAAGGCCTTGTCCGCAGCGAGGGCAAGGAATACGTTATGAGCGATGGGGATATTGTGTTGTTCCGGTTTAATGTCTAACAATTATTTTAAGGAGGATTTACGTCATGAAAAGAATTTTTGCGTTGTTACTGGCATTTTCGCTCATCGTGAGTGTGTTTGCGGGTTGCTCGGGGAAGAAAGTCGAAGCACAGGGCAAAACCCTGGTTGTCGGCATGGAGCTTGCTTATCCGCCATTTGAAACGAAGGATGACAAGGGCGACCCAAGCGGCGTCAGTGTCGACTTAGCAAAAGCGTTGGGTGAATATTTAAACAGACCCGTAAGAATTGAAAACACCAATTGGGACGGGCTCATTCCCTCCCTTCAAACCGGCAAAGTGGATGTCGTTATTTCGTCCATGACGGTTACCGAGGAACGCAGTAAAGTGGTCGATTTTTCTATTCCTTACGCACACTCCTACCTTGCCCTGCTTTTAAACAAGGATTCGGATGTAAAGAGCGTTGAGGACCTCAATCAAAGCGGTAAGATTGTAGACGTTAGAAAGGGCACCACCGGCTATGTATACGCACAAAAGTATTTGACCAAAGCAACGGTCAATGCGCTCTCGTCGGAAAACGCTTGCGTTACCGAAGTTCTCCAAGGCAAAGCAGATGCCTTTATCTATGACCAGCTCACTATTTACCGCCAGAACAAAGCCAACAGTGAGACGACCAAAGCCATACTCATACCGTTTCAGGACAGCGAAAACTGGGCGGCGGCGGTGAAGAAAGACAACACGGAACTTTTGACCGGGATAAATGAGTTCATTAAGCAGTTTAAAGCCAACGGCGGGTTCGACACCATAACAGAAAAATACTTGTCAGAGGAAAGGGCGATCTTTAAAGATCTTGGATTCCCATGGTTCTTTGATTAAGGAGGGTATATGAGGTATAACAAAAAACCTACAAACGCCAACATCTTATTCAGTTGGGCGAGTGTGTTGGCAATTTTAACAGCCTTTATATGGATATCGGTAAGATCCATTGGCTTGAAGCTGGATTTTACGACCCTTTTCCAATATAAACAGCGCTTGTGGCAAGGGTTTTTGATGACTGTTATTATTTCTATCGGAAGTTTAGCGGTCAGTTTGCTCATAGGCGTACTGGCGGCAATTGGCCAGAAAACGAAGGTTTTAATCGTAAACTACCTTTGCAAGGCCTATGTTCAAATAATAAGAGGCACACCTTTGCTTGTGCAGATATACTTTTTCTATTACATCATCGGAACGGCCTGGGGTATCAATAACAGATATATAGCAGGCATCATAATTCTTTCTATATTTGAAGGGGCTTATATCGCCGAGATTGTCAGAGGGGGCTTAGAAAGCATTGACAACCAGCAATTTGAGATCGCACGGTCAATTGGACTGACCCCTCCAAAAACATTTAAACTGGTTGTGTTCCCCATATTGATGGCGAGAATCATACCGGCGCTTGCAGGGCAGTTTGCCTCTATCATTAAGGATTCATCCTTGCTTTCCGTTATCGCCGTCATTGAACTGACCCAAACCATACAAGAAATATCGGCAGACAACTTCAGGATGTTTGAAAACTATATATTCGTCGGTTTCTTATATTTCGTGCTTACTTTTAGTATCTCAATGCTTTCCCGTAAGCTGGAAAGGATGTATAAGCATGAACATTGATCTTAGAAATATTTACAAGAATTATGATGATAAACCGGTATTGAAGGATATTTGTTTTGAGGACGAAATCAATTCCATCGCAGTTATCGGCCCGTCCGGCGGAGGGAAATCGACGCTCTTGCGCATCATAGGTGGTTTGCTCCCACCAACTTCGGGCGAAATGCACATGGAAGGGCAACAGATTTTCTTTGATAAAAAAACACTTCAGGAGTACCGAAGGAACATAGGTTTCGTTTTTCAGTCAAGGGGATTGTTTGAACATTTAACGGGGCTTCAAAATGTAACACTCCCGTTAATCCATACGTTCAATATCAACAGGAGTGAAGCGACGACCATCGCAGAAAAGCTTTTTGAAAGGTTTGGCTTGTCGGCGGAAAAAGACAAATACCCGTCACAGCTTTCGGGCGGTGAGCAGCAGCGCATAGCCATCGCAAGGGCGGTCGCAATCAAGCCCGAACTGCTCTTGCTGGACGAGCCGACATCGGCTCTGGACCCGGAGTACACCTCAGAGGTGCTGAATATGCTGGGCGAACTTCAAAGCGGCGGACTCAACACCATCATCGTCACACACGAAATGGGCTTCGCAAAAAACGCCTGTGAAAAGCTTATTTTTTTAGCGAAAAACAGAATTCTTGAAAGCGGCAAGAGCAGTGAAACATTCAAGTCACCAAAAACACCCGAATTAAAGTCGTTTTTGGACATGGTGCTTGAGTGGAATGTGTAGAAGGGACAATGGGTGGCGTATTGTTGCAAGACAACAAAAAATAACAATATAGCTCTTAGTGTAAAATTATCGTAGGCAAAAATAAAGAGGAA